>JBFJKG010000064.1:0-8575 GCA_041635075.1 Solimonas sp. | reverse complement strand
TTGATCAGAAAATCAATCATCAGCGCCCCAGCCACGCCTGGCGGCGCCGCAGGACATCGCCACTGGCTTCCGCATCCAGGGTCAGCGTCCAGGTATCGGCCGGTGCTGCCTGCGGCACCACCGAGACTTCAAGCAGTTCGTCATTCCGGAACAGATGCATTGAATAGCGCTGTCCGGGGGTCAGCGACTGCAGGCGCGCACCCCAGGTGGCCGCACTCAGGCGCAAGCCGTCCAGGGCCACCAGCTGATCCCCTGCCGCCAGTCCGGCCAGCGCGGCCGCACCTTCACTGAAGATCTGGGCGACGCGCAACTCGCCCGCCCTCAGCCTGAGTCCCAGCGAGACGCGTGCCTCCGGCCCCGCACTGCGTCCGCCAAGGTCGGTATCCCCACAGGCAACGCGGGTTACGGCGCGCACACCGAAATCCGCCAGGCATTCTGCCAACGGCAATTCCGCGGTGCTGCGAATGGCCAAGTCAAAGTAGCTGCGCAAATCGAGCCCCGACAACTGCTGCGCCACCGCTTCCAGCGCCCCCTCTGGAACACCGCGTTCGCGGGCGCCGTAGTCGCGCCAGAGTTGCCGCATCACATCATCCAGCGTGATCGCAGAGTCGCGGCGCAGCAGCAGATCCAGGCACAGCGCGACCAGCGCACCTTTGACGTAATAGCTGACCGCCTGATTCGGCGTGTTCTCATCCGGCTGGTAGTGCTTGATCCACGCCTCGAAGCTGGCGTCGGCCAAGGTCTGTACCGCACGCCCCGGGGTGCGCTGCAGCCGCGTCGCGGTTTCGGCAACCACGTCCAGGTAGCTTTCCGGCACCAGGATGCCGGCACGCAATAGAAACAGGTCGTCGTAGTAGGACGTCACACCCTCGTAGTGCCAGAGGTCGCGGGTATAGGCCTCTGCACTCAGGTCGGAATCGAGAAACCGCTGCGGGGCAATGCGTTTGACGTTCCACAGGTGGAAATACTCGTGGCTGCAGAGCCCGAGAAAGTTTCGATAATCGCGGCTGAAACGCGGATCACCAACCTGCGGGAAGTCGCCACGCGCGCATATCAGTGCGGTGGAGCTGCGATGCTCCAGGCCGCCGTAGCCGCTGGCGACCACGTTGGTCAGGAACAGGTAACGCTCAAGCGCAGGTTCGTGCCCGAACATCTCGCGCTCGACCCGGCAGATCCGGGCCAGATCGTTCAGCACCCGCGCCTCGTCGAGCGCCACCCGCCCGGACAACACCAGGGCATGGGGCACGCCGTCAACGTCGAAATCGAGCTGCCGGTAAGCGCCCATCTCAATGGGATGATCAATCAGAGCTTCGTAGTCGTCAGCCCGGTAGCGGCCAAATCCGGATTCATCCACGTCGATGACCGGCAAGGTTGTGGCAACCCGCCACTGCGACAACTGCGGCTCCGATGGCCGCTCGAGCACCAGCTCAAACCCAGCGCGGTCGCGTCCCGCCGGGCAATAGAACAACGAGCTGCCGTTGAAGAAGCCGCGGCGCATGTCCAGCCAGGCCTTGCGCACCGATTCATCGTAGGCGTAGACCTGATAGTCCAACTGCAAAGCACCGCGGACCGGGGCGCATCGCAGCGAACGCTTGTCGAGACGCTCAATGGCAACATCGTGTCCCTCGCTGCTGGCCTGCAGGCGCAGCACGTGCTTGGCGAAGTCGCGCACCAGATAGCTGCCACGTATCCACGATGGCAGGTGGAACACCTGTCCGGCGGGATCGGGCTCGGAGACGGTGCAGCGGACGCGGTAAAGATGCTCCCGGGGGTGCTCCGGGGTGACGTGATAAAGGACGGTCATGGACGTAACGCTGGGGCGCGAGCCGTCATTATGCGCTGCCGTCCGATCACCGTGGCCGCAGAAACACCGGATTGCCTATTGCAGTCCGCGACTGCAGGTCCCGTGTTTCGATACGCCAGAAGGTCCCCAGCGGCCCCTCGTTCAGGGGATCGCGCGTTGCCGCAGAGAACACATGGGTGAAGGGGTCGCTGGTTACCGGCACCGTCAGCGCCGGAATCCCGTTTCGGTAGTAGGTCAGCTGCTGGCCCTGCCCACCACTCACCGTGGCCGTGAGCGTGACCGCTTCCAAGGCGTCCACCGCCAGCGTGTCGCCAAAGATGCCGGACTGGCCGTCAGCGGCGACCGCAGTGAAGGTCAGCGCCGGGCTGCGCGCCACGCCACGGGTACGGACATAGGCGTGGCCCGCGCGAATCGCGGCCGTCAGCGCCGGCCGGGACAGCTCTCCGGCGTAGACCGCAGTGGCCGAGGAGCCGTACCCCTTGCGGATGACCTCTGCCTCGCTGGCTTCAACCCCCTTCGAATCCGATCCGCTCACCGCCGTGATCCGGTAGCCCTGCCGCAGCAGATCCTCCCACAGCAGAATCGCCGTGCTCATGAACGGTTGCTCCACGGTCAACGGCAGCGGCAGGGACTGGCCGAGGTCGTCCGCCGTTGACAGCACGGCGCCGGTCAGTATCTCGATGGTGTCCACCTGGCTCCAGTCGATCTGGTCCGCCAACTCGAAATAGCAGCCGCGGCAGAAGTTGGAAAACAGCGGCGGCGGGAAGATTGTCGGGTGATTGACCTGGAACAGCGCGCCGTCCTGCTTGGCCAACCGCTGGATCTCGGCGATGCCGACATCTTCAAAGCCATGCCGATACTCCACCACCGACGGCGTCTCCCCGTGCGTGTTGACATGACCAAAGTAGGTGATGATCTCGCGCCCGGGCCAGACCAGCAGGTCTGGATTGGCGCGCTGCATCGCGCCCAGCTCGCGCCAGTGCTGGCCGGTGACGTAATCAGTCACCATCAGGAAATCCAGCTGCGCGGCGCGTGCCTGCGCCACGAATGCCGCCGCGTCCGGACCATTGGGCTGAGAGTGGTAGCCGTGCATGTGAAAGTCGCCGTGGTACCAACCCGGCACGACTCTCGCAACGTGACTGCGATCGACCGGGTCGTTGGCCGGGCTACCGCTAACGGCAGCCTCGCATTCGATACGCAGCAGGTAGCTCGCACCTTGCGGCGCCACGGCCGCAATGCCCAGTTCGGCGTACCAGATCCCGGGCACTATATTTCCCGGCACGTACCCACGCTCGGCGCGCGTGGCCTCTACAAACACCGGCGCCTGATCGCGGTCCAGCCGCCCCTGGCGCGAACCCGACCAGCCTCGAAACCCCTGGGGGCTGCGGTAGCCCGCGCTATCCCATAGACCCAGATCGAGCGTGGTCGCGGTCAGCGGCGTTGACGGAAGACCGGGGGCATCGGTCCATTGATAAGCCACTTCCACGCGGCCGGTACCGGCCAAGACGGTAAACGGCATTAGTCGATAAGTCTTGGCATCCGCGGTGGCGACCGTGCCCGCAAACTCCAAAGGGGCTTGGCCGGGGGCGCAAAGGGCCTGCCCGGGCGGCGGAACACTGACGCCAGCGCCGTTGTCGCTGCTGCCGCAAGCGGCCAGCAGGAGCAGCAAAACCAGAGGAGTGGCGCATCTGTTCATGGCGCAAGAGTCTAGCCGACGGCCCTGTAGCGCAAATCCTGCGGGCTTGCCGCTATGCTTGCAGGCATGATTCCTTCGACCCCTTCCTTACGTGCGCGCCTGATGCGCGTCGTCGTCCGCCACCTCGTTGGCTCGGTGCTGACCCGGCAGAAGCCGGCGGCTTGGCGCAGGCTGCGCCTGGAGCGTGTGGGCGCGCTTTCCCGTCTGCCGCTGCCACTCGGTACGCGCATTGAGGCGACCACACTGCGGGGCGTGCCGGCCGAATGGGTCAGCAACTCCTGCGTTCCTCCGCAACGTACCGTGCTGTATCTGCACGGCGGCGGCTACATCGTGGGCTCACCCCGCATGTATCGCGACCTGTCCAGCCGTATCGCCCATCTATGGCGCGCGCGCGTCGCCGTGGTGGATTACCGGCTGGCGCCGGAGCATCCCTTGCCGGCCGCTACTGACGACGCAATGAATGCCTACCGCAGCCTGCTGGAACAAGGCGTTTCACCTCAGAACATCGTCATCGCGGGGGATTCGGCCGGCGGTGGCTTGAGCCTGGCGACGTCACTCAACATCCGCGCCGCCGGCCTGCCTCAGCCTGCCGCCCTGGTGCTGTTCTCGCCTTGGGTCGATTTGGGCGTGAGTGGCGCCTCGGCGGAGCAGGTCACCGATGATCCGCTGCTGAGCGTCGGCATGTTGCGCGCCGCCGGCCTCGACTACGCCGGCGATCAGGATCCGCTACAACCCCTGGCTTCGCCGCTGTTCGCCGACCTGCGCGGCCTGCCGCCGCTGCTGATTCAAGCCACTGATCGCGAGATCCTGCTGGACGACGCCCGACGCCTGGACGCGAA
This sequence comes from Solimonas sp., assembly GCA_041635075.1. Classification (GTDB taxonomy): domain Bacteria; phylum Pseudomonadota; class Gammaproteobacteria; order Nevskiales; family Nevskiaceae; genus Solimonas. The sequence goes on along the minus strand of JBFJKG010000064.1, from coordinate 4,236 downwards.
GGCGCGTGCAGACGGGGTGACCACGACGCTGGAGATCTGGCCCGGCCTGTTTCACGTCTGGCAGCTCTTTGCCGGCAAGTTGCCCGAGGCGGGACAGGCGCTCACGGCGGCGGCGAAGTTTCTGGACACGCAGAGTGCAGCCGCATGAATCTGACGCGCTGGCGCGATACCGGCTCACGCTTCGATTTCAAAGGCCATTCGATTTTCTATCAGGAGATCGCCGGCACCGGCGCCGAGGCGCCACTGTTGCTGATTCACGGCTTCCCCACCTCATCCTGGGACTGGTCTGCGATCTGGCCTTCGCTGGGCGCCCGGTTCGCACGCGTAGCGGCCCCCGATCTCCTGGGATTCGGCTACTCGGACAAGCCGGCGCGGCACCGCTATACGCTGATGGAGCAGGCGGACATCTGCGAGGCCCTGCTGGCTCACCTCGATATCCCAGAGGCCCATGTACTGGCGCACGACTACGGCGTCAGCGTGGCTCAGGAGCTGCTGGCACGACAGCTGGAGCGCGGTTCCGCTGGCAGGGCGGGGACGCCACAGCTGCTAACGGTCACCTTGCTCAATGGCGGCCTGTTTCCGGAGACGCACCGCGCGACCTTCAGCCAGCGCCTGCTGCGCGGGCCGCTTGGCGGCCTGATGGTGCGCTTGATGAACGAGCGGCGGTTTGCGCGCGCATTCTCTGAGGTGTTTGCCCCCGAGACGCGCCCCGGTGCCATCGAAATGCATGACTTCTGGACGCTGGTTTCCGGCAACGGCGGGCTCCCGGCCATGCGCCGGCTGATCCGCTACATCGACGAACGCAGGCAACAGCGCGAGCGCTGGGTCGGCGCGCTGATTAACACGCGGGTGCCGCTGCGCCTGATCAACGGCCCGGTCGACCCGGTCTCGGGCGCTCACATGGTCGAGCGCTACCGCGAGCTTGTGCCGCAGCCGGATGTCGTGTCGCTGGAGGGCATCGGCCACTACCCGCAGGTAGAGGCGCCGGAACGCACGCTGCGGGCATTCCTTGAGTTTGTTACGCAGCGGCGCAGCGGTTGACCCGCCCGCACCGGTGGCATACCGCCCCGCCCGTAGCTATCCTCAACGGCTAACCGCGAGAGAACGCTGAATACGCCATGGGCACGGATACGCTGGTCACCGAGGACCAGAGCGAAGGCAAGTTTCCTGACCGCGCTCCGGCGCAGATCGGCAAGTACGAGGTGCGTGGCGAAATCGGTCGAGGCGCCTGTGGCGTGGTCTACAAGGGCTTCGACCCGTTTGTACAGCGGGACGTGGCGCTCAAGGTCGCGCTGCACGACAGCAACTTTCGCGAAGACGACGGCAGCGAGCGCGTGTTCTTTGCCGAGGCACGCGCTGCCGGCATGCTGCAGCACCCGCACGTAGTCTCACTCTACGACGCCGGGGTCGAAGGCGAACTCAGCTACATCGTCATGGAATACATCGATGGCGAGACGCTGATGCCGCTGTGCCGCCCCAAGGGACCGCGACCGCCGCTCAGCCAGGTTCTCGACATCATCTTCAAGTGCGCCAAAGGGCTGGACTACGCCCATGCCAAGGGCGTGCTGCACCGGGACATCAAGCCCAGCAACATCATGCTGACGCGCGACGGCATACCCAAGGTGATGGATTTCTCCATAGCTGAAGTGATGTCAGCCGGTGTTTCCGATCAGAAGAAGGCCGTGGTCGGCTCGCCGCTGTACATGTCGCCAGAACAGATCAAGCGCGAACCGCTGACGGCTGCCAGCGACCTCTACGCACTGGGCGCGGTCATGTTCCAGTTGTTGACCGGCTCCCCGCCGTTCCCGAACGCCGAGATTCCGGAGCTATTCAAGGCCATACGCCTGCAGCCCGCGCCGCGGATCAAGGACTTGCGCCCGGAATTGCCGGACGGCGTGTCCGACATCGTCGAGCGACTGCTGCGCAAGGAGCCCAGCCAGCGTTACCAGTCCGGCCAGGAACTGGCATCGGCACTGACGCGCCTGTTCGAGCAACTGCGGCTGTCGGATGCACAGGTCAGTCGGCGCGAATCGCGGGACTCGCTGCACCGGCTGCATTTCTTCAACGGTTTCAGCGATCAGGACATCGAGGAGATCCTCAACGCCAGCACGATGGCCACCTTCATGCCCGGCCAGACGGTGATTGAAGAAGGCGGCATCGACAACTCGTTCTACATCATTGCCCGCGGCAGCGCCGAAGTGCGCAAAGGGGGCAAGACACTGCATCAGCTGGAGAAAGGCGACTGCTTCGGCGAGATTGGCTATCTGACAGCGGCCAAGCGCACGGCCAGCGTCATCGCGATCAATCAGGTGCTGGCATTGAAGGTCAATGCAACGCTGATGGAGCAAGTCTCCACCGACTGCCAGCTCCGCTTCTACAAGGTCTTCACCGAAACCCTGATCTATCGCCTCTCGGTCACCAGCGCCAAGCTTTCCGCGCTGTCCTGAACGCCGGGGCACGCCCTTGCAGCGGCTAGCGCCGGTTCGTATAGTCCTGATTATTCAATAAATTAGCGCCCCAACCCGATGATGGAGCGGCGCCGGGAGAGACGCGACTATGCATACAGGCGTGCGCGAGGCCTTGCTGTTCCACGGCCTGTTCTTTGCGGTGGCCACGCCGGTGTTACTGCTCACTACCGGCAGCGCCTACGGCCAGGCTCAGCTGTGGCTGGCAATCGCCTACAACCTGACTCTGCCCGCGTGGGCCCTGATGCGCGGCCACACCGAATGGCTCTGGCTATGGTTGTTCCTGCTGCCGTTGTCTGCGGCACAGGTCGTGCCGGACTGGGTGCTGGTGAATGTCACCGGTACACTGACCTTCCCTGACCACGGCCTGCCACGAATCGGCGACGCGGTGCCCATCGTGTTCATGGGACTGTGGATCATGCTGCTGTTCCCGATCCTGCTGGTCGCGCAATCCTCGCGACGCCCCTATCTGAGCGCACTGGTACTGGGCCTCCTGCTGTTCTCGTTCTGCGAGTGGCTGTCGCGCCCTCTGCAGCTATGGCAGGGTCAAAACGTCTGGCTGGTGGATGGCCTCGCGGTCTACACCCTTATTCCGGAGGTCCTGCTGTGCCTGGCCGCGCTGGTCGCCTATCGCCAACTGCGCAGCGCGCCGCTCGTGTTGCGCATTACCGGCGCGCTGGCGGTGTCGGTGTTCTACACCGGCGCCCTGGCCATCTCGCTGCTGCTGATCGGCTAAACGTTCAGCGCCGACTCAGGCAACCGATCTAGACTGCTCGCCGAATACGTCCAAGGGAGGACTCACCACATGTACGCACCATCCAAATCCGCGCTGATCGGCGCTTCGCTACTGCTGTTGCTAGCGGCCTGCGCGCCCTCTTCCCCTGAGGAAAAGGCAGCAGAAGAGGCCGCTGCTGCTGAAGAGGCAGCCGCTACCGAAACCGTAACAGAGCAAACAGCCCCACCGCCGCGCCCAGCGGCGGCTGCACCTCGCCCGGTTGCACGCGCACCGCAGCCGGCAGTGTGCGCAGACTGCGGAACCGTCAGCAGCATCACTGAAGTCAAGCAAAGTGGTGAAGGCTCTGGCGCCGGTGCCGCGATTGGTGCGGTGGCCGGCGGTGTCGCAGGCCATCAGGTCGGCGGTGGTCGCGGCAAGGATGTCGCCACTGCGATCGGCGCCATTGCAGGTGCGATGGCCGGACACGAGATCGAAAAGCGCGCACGCTCCACGATGACTTATGACGTGGCCATTGCCATGGAGAGCGGCGGCACCCGCGTAATCAACGTCACCGCGCTGGGCCCACTTTCGGTCGGTTCGGCGGTGCGCGTTGACGGCAATACCATCGTCCCCCGCTAAGTCGCGTCGCGGCGACCCAGACCCCGCGCTCCGGCGCGGGGTTTTTGTTTGCGCTGCGCTTGGGTACGCTTACGCCCCTTTTCGCTCAGGATCGTCACGCCCATGACCGCTACCCTCAAGATTCTGGTGATTGGCAGTGGCGGCCGCGAGCACGCACTGGCCTGGAAACTGGCGGCATCACCCCGTGTGGCCGAAGTGCTGGTGGCTCCCGGCAACGCCGGCACCGCGCACGAAGCCAAGTGCCGCAATGTGCCGGTCACCGCCGAAGACGTCGGCGGCCTGCTGAAGCTGGCGCAGGCCGAGGGCGTGGACTTCACCGTGGTGGGCCCGGAAGCCCCCCTCTCCCTGGGTGTCGTGGATGCATTTGAGACAGCCGGGCTACGCATCTTTGGTCCGCGCCAGCGCGCCGCCCAACTC
>JBFJKG010000063.1:0-8622 GCA_041635075.1 Solimonas sp. | reverse complement strand
GTTGAAGGTGCCAAGCGCGATCACGCCCAGAGGGCAATCGCTGCCATGGACCGCCTGTGCCACGGCGTTGATGGTGCCGTCACCGCCGGCCGCAACCACCACGCCACGATGCTGACGTGCCAGTGCCACGGCGCGCCGGGCCGTCATCGGCAAGCGCTCGCCACGGGTTGGCAGCAGGAACTCGCAGCGACGCCCATCCGCGCCAAGAACGCTGGCGATCTGTTCGCGGTGGGCATCGGCGTCGGCGCTTCCGGAGCCACGATTCAGGATCACGTAGTACGCGGAGCGCGTAGCGTGCAGCGTGGTCGGGGTCGGTGCGGACATGGGCTCAGCATACGGTGCCGGGAGAAGCTTGCAACGCGCAAGCGGCAAAGAGAACGGGCTGCTGACGTATCATGAGCACCCTCAATTGCTCCGCTTGTCACCGAGGTCTATCTGCATGTCCCAGTCTTCCCATCAGGTCGTGGTGTTCGGCGCGACCAGTTTCGTCGGCCAGATCATGTGCCGTTACCTGTTCCAGCGCCATGGAGCGGAGGGCGCACTGAGCTGGGCAATGGCCGGGCGTTCGGAGTCGAAGTTGCGCGCGCTACAGGCAGCCTTGGGCGCGGGTGCCGAGCGCATTCCGCTGATCGTGGTAGATGCTGCCGATGAGTCGGGTCTGCGCGCACTCTGCGAGCGCACACAGGTGGTCGCCTCGACGGTCGGCCCTTACGCGCTGTACGGATCCACGCTGGTAAAGGTCTGCGCCGAAACCGGCACCGATTACTGCGATCTGACCGGCGAGGTCCAATGGATTCATCGCATGATCGAGGCCCACGAGCAGACCGCGCGCAACAGCGGGGCGCGTATCGTCCACTGCTGCGGATTCGACTCGATTCCCTCGGATCTGGGTGTGCATTTCCTGCAGAAGCAGGCCCAGACGCGCCTGGGCGAGACTTGCGTGCAGGTCAAGACCCGCGTCAAGACCCTGCGCGGCGGGATGTCCGGCGGCACGGTGGCCAGCCTGATGAACGTGGTGCGTGAGATCGCCAGCGACCCGGCAGTACGCAAGCTGATGGCCGATCCCTATGCCGTGTGCGGCCATCAGGGGGTGGACCACCCGCGGCAGCCGGAGGTGCGCTTCGCCGAGTTCGACGAGGATGTGCGCAGCTGGGTCGCGCCGTTTGTCATGGCCGGGATCAATACTCGCATCGTGCATCGCAGTAACGCCTTGCTGGGTGATGCCTATGGCAAGGACTTCCTCTACGACGAAGCGATGATGACCGGCAAGGGTTTCAAGGGTCGCATGGCTGCCGCCAGCGTTGCCCTGGGGTTGGGCGGCTTCGTCGCTGCTGCGTTGTTGCCACCGAGCCGCTGGCTACTGGAGCGTTTCGTGGTGCCCAAGCCCGGTGAAGGCCCTACGCCCGAAGAGCAGGAGCGTGGCTGCTACGACTATCGACTTGTTGGCCATACCGCTGATGGCAAGACGCTGCGCGCCAAGGTGACCGGTGATCGTGATCCCGGGTATGGCTCCACCGGAAAGATTCTGGGCGAAGCGGCGGTCTGCCTGGCTCAGGATATTCCCAAGGCCCAGGTTGCCGGTGGGTTCTGGACGCCGGCGACGGTGATGGGTGATGCGCTGATCGCCCGTTTGGTAGCGCACGCGGGTCTGGGCTTCGAGGTGCTGGACGCCTGACCCGCTGCCAGGGCGGATTCAGCGACTCAACGGGCGGATTTGCGCAGGTAGTCGCCGAGTCCGCCCAGTTGCAGTGCCTGAACGCGGTCGATGACCGGCACCAGTTTGCTGAGGTCGTCCGGCGTGTAGCCGCCGGCGCGGTACCAGAGCGTGATGACAGTGCCGCCGTTGTCACCGGCGCTGAATCGCCATTCCAGGGTGCCGGATAGACCCATGCCCTGTAGCGGGCCGAGCCCGCCGACCATGCGCAGCAGTTTTCCGGGTTCTGTGTAGGTCACTGTCATATGCTGCGACTGATGGGCGCCGTCGATCTCGCAGAAGCAGCCGCCGGCACGGGCATCTATGGAGAGGTGCTCGGACTTGCCAGTCCAGGTGTGATCCGCAGGCCACCAACGGCCAACGTCCCGGGTCAGTGCGTTCCATGCGGTGAGCGCGTCCACCGGTACGCTGATCGAGTTCTCCAGAGTAAATCCGCGCTCGGAGCGGTCCAGCACTTCGGCGCCGGCCGGCAACGCCAATGCGCCTAGCAGCGCGGTAGCAAACCACTGCACGGGCCAGCGCAGCCGGTGTGGGTAGCGTTTCATCCTTGTGTCTCCCTTGCAGCGCTGATGGCCATGCTCTGTCACCGATCGCCGAACAGTCGCAGTCGCTGTTCGGCACCCAGGGCGCGCATGCGTTCGATGTTGTCCTGTGGAATGCGTGCCGGGTCGGGATGACCATCCACCGCCGCCTCCACGCTATCTTCGCGCAGCAGATGCAGCAGCGGGTAGGGAGAGCGATTGGTCAGATTCTCAGCATCGTCCGGCTGTGTATCGGCAAACTGATAGTGCGGATGGAAGCTGGCGACCTGATACTCGCCCTCCCATTCATACTCGATCAGCAGATCATCCACGCGGTCGAGAAAGTCGTTGTAATCGGCAAAGTCGGCGAGCATCTGCGGAATTGCGATGATCGTGGTTTCCAGTTCAGCGGCTGGCGTCTCGCTGAGGCGGGTCAGTTCCAGCTGCAGTTCGGTCAGCAACTCCAGCTCTTCGCGTGCCGAACTGATGCAGAGACGCACGCGCTGCTCGCGTAGCGGGCGTGCCGCGAACGGGCACAAGTTCAGGCCCACCACCACGTTTTCCAGCCACGCGCGTACTGCGGATTCAACCGGGTCCATGAAGGCTATCGATTCAGTTGCGGGGCGGCCACGGTACCAGCGCCGAGACGCGCCGCATATGGTCGGCGTAGGCCGGTCGGCGCTGTACGCTGCGTTCGTCCATGAATGGGACGCTGACGAACACGAACATCGCGGTCATGGCCAAGGCGCCCGGGACCAGCCACCAGCCCTGATCAGGTGCCACGGCGAGGCCGAACAGCATGAGCCCCCACCAGAAGCTCAGCTCGCCGAAGTAGTTGGGGTGGCGCGACCATGCCCACAGCCCCCGGTTGATGAACGTACCGGGCGTGCGGGTCTTGATGAACGCGTGCAGCTGCAGGTCGGCGACCGTCTCGATCGCGATTGCGCCGAAGGTGACAACGGCTGCCAGCGCATCCAGCCAGCCCAGTGGCGCCTGGCCACGGGTCATCACGGCGTAGATCGGCAGGCAGGTCAGGAACACCTGCAATGTGGGAAACAGATGGATGCCGCCCAGGTCGGCGAGCACGGCCCAGCGCCCGGCGCGTGCGCGCACCAAGGGGTAACGCCAGTCTTCATGGTGGAGGCCCTCCCAGTACGTCGCCCAGTTGGCGGTCAGTCGGATTGCCCATAGCCAGACCAGCCCGATGACCAGCATGGCGCGAACGGGGTTCACGTCTGCGCTGATGTTGGCGTAATACCAGTGCATCGCCAGCAACGGCGGTATCACGCTCCAGTACGCATCGTAGAAGCTCGAGTTCCGATAGCGCAGGCTGAATGCAAAGATCACCAGGGTGGCCACAATATCGGCCAGCAACGCGTCCCAGGGCTGAGGCAGCACGACAAAGCCGCCATACAGCACAAGTGCGGCAGCGGCGATGCAGGCCAGATAGGCCAGCAGGATCAGCATCAGGGCTGCGGGTTTGCCGGTGTTACCGCTCATGTCGAGTTTCCTGCGTCAACGGAAGGTCCGGCCACACTATGGAGCGCGCCCGCTGGCCGGTCCTCCTCCCAGCGGATGAGGCCTCGCTATGGTGTATAGCGGGGCAGCTGCGCCCAGACGCGGGCATCGTGCGCCGGCACGATCAGCACGTCCGGCATCTGCTGCTGGATCTGATGCATGTGTACGATCGCGGCGCGCACCTGAGCCTCGTCATCATCGACCAGCTTGCGGGCGATCCAGGGGCGCTCTGCCGGCAATTCAATGCCCTCCTTCTGCCAGACCAGGTCGCCGATCAGTGCATAGCGGTGGCCATCGCTGGTATTGATGAACGCGATGATGGAGCCGGGCGTGTGGCCGGGGGCCGGAACCAGCACGATGGCGCCGTCGCCAAACATGTCGAAGCTGGTTTCAAACCCGAGGTAGGGACCATCCTTGAAGTTGTAGGGCGCGTAGCTGAGGTTGTCGAAGCTGCGGATCAGGGCAGTGGCCGGATCCTTGCTCTCGATGAATGCCAGCTCTTCCTTGGTCAGGAGCACCGATACACGACCAAGATCAGGCAGGCCGCTGACATGATCCCAGTGCGCGTGCGTGATGACCACGCCGGTCAGGGTATCGAGGTTGAAGCCGCTGCTGCGAAGTTGGTCGGCAACGGTCGCTGCCTTGCGGTAGCTCGAGGTGGCGCGCATCAGCCATGGAGTCGTTTTTACATGCTCATCAACATCTGCGCCGAAGCCGGTATCAAACAGCAGAATGCCCTGAGGATGACGGACCAGGATGCCCCCCATCTGGAACACGCGCTTCTCCCCGAGGCTGCCACCGCGATAGGCCATGCCCGCGGAGGAGGCCATTTCGCCGGCGGGCAGCGCCGCAAGCGTGACTCCGGAGGTCGTCATCGGCGCCGGTTGCGCAAACAATGCCGCAGAACCGGTAGGCAGGCGTTCCGCGCTGAAGCTCAGTGCGAATGCGACGCCGGCCACGATCAGTACCGTCGGTACAGCGAGTAACAGAAGTTTCTTCATCGGTTTCCCCCCAGTGATCCTAAAGTTCCAGGATTCAAGATCTTTATATTGGGCGACAATTTAGGCTATTGCGGCACTCTAGGCATAGCGTCTGGCGAATCAGGCGTTGCGGCGTCGGGAGGCATAGGTTCGCCAGCTGTTATCTACCAGCCACCCCGCAAGCGCGTATAGACCCGACTCCTGGGTCTTCGGCGTGCGGCCCCGGGCGAGGCGGCGCAACTGCCGGGCATACCAGACAACTTCCATCAGGCCCCTGGCATCGAGCGTGCGTAGCCCGGTTCTGATCGGGTGTAGGTGCTGACGCGGTTTCAGTCCTTGCAGCAGGCGGGCAGGCAGGTCCGGCTCAACGGCCAGCGTGCGGGCGAGCCCGACAAGATCCACCGCGCCACCGGCGACGGCCTCGGCCATGCCGGCAGCAGTGCGAAAGCCACCGGTAAGCATCAGTGGCATGTGCGTCGCCGCGCGCGCCTTGTGCGCGAATTCCATGAAATAGGCCTCGGTCGCGCCGACCGGCGCCCTGTTGGCTCCGGTCATGGCGGGGGCCTCATAGGTGCCTCCCGATATCTCCACGAGGTCGACGCCGCACTCTGCCAGCGCCTGAATCGTATCGAGCGCGTCCTGCTCGTCGTAGCCGCCAGTCTGAAAGTCGGTGGCATTGAGCTTGACGCTCACCGGGAAGCGCGGCCCAACCTGCCGACGCACCTCTGCCAGCACTGCCAGCAGGAAACGTCGCCGGCGGGCAGGGTCACCACCCCAATGGTCGGTCCGTCGATTGTGATGTGGAGACAGAAACGCGCTGATCAGATAGCCGTGGGCGCCGTGTATCTGCACGCCACTGAAGCCTGCTTTCAGGGCAATGGCGGCGGTGCACCCGTAGCGCAGGATCAGATGCTCGATCTCGGTACAGGTCAGCTCACGTGGGCGTGAAAAGAATGACGACATCTCCTTGCTGAACGGCACCGCCGATGGTGCGACGGTTTCCCGATTCAGGCCCTTCGGCGCCTGCTTTCCTGGGTGGCTGATCTGCATCCAGAGTTGGGTGCCGTTCGCGGTGCCAGCTGCAGCCCACCGGCGCAGTCGATCCAGATCGCGCTCGTCCTCAACCACTACGCCGTTGGGCTCGCCGATCGCGCTGCGGTCGATCATCACATTGCCGGTGATGCACAGGCCGGCGCCTCCACATGCCCATAGGCCGTAGAGGTGTTCGAGCAACGGCGTCGGCCGGTTGTCGGAGGTGCCCAGACCCTCGCTCATTGCGGACTTGGCCAGGCGGTTCTTGAGGCGGGTGCCGTTGGCGAGTGTCAGGCCTTGCTTGAGTACAGTTGCAGCGTCCATGCCGTAGGGGCCCCGCGGGTTTAAGGGTAGATGCTAACGCGTGTCCAGAGGATGGCCCTGGCATGCGGGACCGGCGCCCGCCTAATCCGCCAGGCCAGGCGCCGGGATCAGCCGCGGTCGCCGATCTTGAGTGCCTGGCGGACGATACGCCGTATCAGTGCGGGGTAGTCGATGCCGACCTTGGCCGCAGATTGTGCGAACTCGTCGTTACGCGCGATGCAGGGGTTCACGTTGGGTTCGATTACGTAGACCTGTCCACTGGCGGTCACCCGCAGGTCAAAGCGTGCGTAACTGTGGATGTTGAGGGCTCGATAGGCGCGCTTGCATACGTCGTTGAGCTGGCTCTCCAGCTCCCGGTCGATATCCTGTGCGAAGGTGTTGTCGGTGATGCCCCAGCGTTCCCGGTAGGCGTCATCCCATTTGGCCTTGTAGGTCGCAATGCGCGGTTCGCCCTCCGGCAGGCGACCAAAGTTCATCTCACGGGGAGGCAACATCCGCAATAGCTGGTCACCGATGATGCTGACGTACAGTTCGCGGCCCTCGATGTACTCCTCGACGATGACATCCTGCTTCATGCTGTCGTGGATCAGGGCTACGCGTTCCAGGAAGGCCTTCTCATCCTTGACCACCGAGGCCAGTGCGATGCCGCGCGATGCCTCCTCGTTCAGCGGTTTGACGATGCACGGAAGCTTGATGGTCTTGGGCAGCCAGACCTTGCGTCCTCGGTAGAACGTGTGAAAGCGCGGCACGCGCACCCGGTGGTAGCGCATGACCTTCTTGCACAGCGCCTTGTCGTTGCACAGGTGCAGTGCAGCGGAGCTGGCGCCGGTGTAAGGCACGTTCAGGATCTCGAACAGCGCTGCAATGTTTTTGTCCCACTGCGTCACTTCATTGAAGGTCTCAACCAGATTGAAGATGAGATCCGGCTTGAAGCTGTCGACCTCTTCCAGCAGCGGGCGTACATCGTTGTACAGCCCCAGCTTGCGCACCTCGTAGCCGTTTTCCAGCAGTGCCTGGTAGACGTCGTTCTCGGTGTAGTTGCCGTCAGGGTTGGCGAACTCCTCGGCATAGTCATAGTCGCGCGGAACGACGTACGGAATGTCAAAGGCCATCAGCACCCGCAACGGCGTGGCCATGACCTACTTCATCCCTCTGAGCCGATTGGTGTGGCGGTAGTTCATCAGCAGCGTGGTCAGATAAGTAGCAAGCTTGAGCACGGCAACGGACTCCGGCTCGGTGGTGACCAGATGCAGCGCCTTGCTGCGCTGATGCACGGCCTTGAGCAGCTCGTTGAAGACGTACTTGCGTTCTCCGGTCCAGTCTGTAACCGCCGCCAGCAAGGATTTACGGTGGCTCTGAATCAGCTTGGACAGGGCAGGGCGCGTTTCTCCGCGGGCGGCGCCCTCAGCGAACATGCGCCGTAGATTCTGGTCGTGGAACTCGGGCCGATTCTCTGCTTCCGCGTGGCGGCGTCGCTGATAGTAGCGCCGCAGCGTGCTGCGGATCCTGGCAGTTTGCCAGTGACGCTTGCCGGTCCTTTTCAGTGGCGGAACCCCGGCGATGCTTGCCATCAACTTGTCGACGTACAGCAGCTTGTCCAAAGCCTTCCATCCGGCGTACTGCTTGCGCCAGTCCAGGCCCGGTGTCAGCCAGACCGCGAATGTCTCGACGAAGTCTTCATCCGGGTGATACTGCGCGTAGTAGTTGTCCAGATGATGCACGAAGCTCTTGCTGTAGGGTCTGAAGCGGTAGGTGTCGCCGTAGGGCTCGGAAGACTTTCCAAACATCTTCTGCCAGCTGCGCTTCTTGTTTAGGTCGTAGGCGTAGGTCAGCGCGTGTCCTGCCTCGTGCCGCAGCAGTTGCATGCACCATGCCTCGGTTTCACCTTCGGCCTCCATCATCATCTTCTTTTCCAGCGCGATGAGTCGCGGGTGGGCCAGATAAAACGGAATGCCGATCACCGGCTCCCCCTCCGGGGTCAGCCACTCATCGGCCAGGTAACAGGCGGGGGTGAACAGGATATTGCGAGCGCGGAGTTCCTGATGCAGTTGTGCCACGCGCGCCTGCAGCCAGGTGCCCTCCAGCTGTATCGGCAGTTCGCAGAGACGCAGGTCCAGCAATTGCTCCTCGTCCAGCGCGTCGATCGATGCAGGCAGTACCGAAGTCGGTGCCGGCTTCGGCCGGGCCTTGCGCCGGTTGCCTCGCTGCGACGGTTGCGCGGACATGGGGCGAGTTCCTATGCGAGCCGGCTCACGGCGCGGTCGGCCGCAGTATCGACTTGGTGACGGTGGCGCGCGCCAGCAGCTCTTCTCCGTTGCGCGCTTCCGCTGCCATGAACGCGACGGAACGTCCGCGCTTGAGCACCTGTGCGCTGAACTGCACGCGGTCACCGAGTCGCGCAGCCCTCAGCATCGACACATGAATATCGTGCGTCACCGCGTTCTCGCCATCGTTGAGCACGCTCAGCAGCGCGGCATAGCAGGCCATGTCGCAAAGCGTGTAAACCACGCCGCCATGAAAGACCCCAGCCGGG
>JBFJKG010000062.1:0-8629 GCA_041635075.1 Solimonas sp. | reverse complement strand
GCGCCTACCTTGCGCGCCCCCAGCGCGGACGCGATGAAGTCCAGAATCAGTGCCAATCCGGTCAGCACGCCCAGAATCACCAGCGTCACGGTCCCGACCCGCTCGTAGGCGTCGATCCAGGCGGCCAGCCAAAGACCGCCGAACACCAGCGGCACCCCCGGAAGCACGGGTAGCACCGCCCCGGCCAGACCCGCCGCGATCATGGCCAGCGCCAGTATCCACAAGGTGACGATCAACCATGCATCCATACGTTCGCTACTCTTTATCCGGATCTTCTACCGCATTGCAGCAATTCACCTTACACTCGGGTGCATGCGGACTCCCCCTCGTACCACCCGGCGACTGATTGCGCAGCGCCAGCAGGAGCTCGACCACGCGGCTGATTACAACAGCTGGCGGGAGATTGCGCTCGATCTGGATCGCCTCGAAGGCGGTGATGTCTGGAAGCAGGACGAAACCAGCGAGGATTATGACTACCTGCTGATCCGCGAACGTATCGCGCAAATGCGCGAACTGCGCAAGCATGCCGACGCTCGTCGCTTGGCCTTTGAGCTGTATGAAGGGTTGCACGGCAATCTCGGCAACATGTCCAATCCCGCGCTGTACGGGTACGCGCGGGTCGGCACCAAGCGTCTGATCGAAGAGTACGTCGTGGAAGTGGCCCGCTGTCTGGACTTCCTGTGCGCCGGCGATTTCGTGGACTTCGGCTTCGAAGACAAGATCCAGCTGTTCAAGCGCACCGCCACCGCGTTCGGACGCTCGGCGCTGATGCTGTCCGGCGGCGGCACGCTGGGCATGTTCCACCTCGGCGTGATCAAGGCCCTGCATGAGCAGCAGCTACTGCCACGCGTACTGTCGGGTTCGTCCGCCGGCTCGATCATCGCCAGCGCCGTTGCCGTGCGGAACGATGATGAGATCAGCGCCATGCTCGCCCCCGGCGGGCTGAACCTTGATGCGTTCCGGCCGGTCCCGCTGCAGGCCGCGATCAAGGGCGGTGCCATGATGGATGGCGACCAGCTTGAGAGTTGCCTCGCTGCGAATCTGGGCGATCTCAGCTTTGTAGAAGCATTTGACCGCACCAAGCGCATCGTTTCGATCACGGTTTCCCCAGCAGAACCGCATCAGCAGGGTCGTCTGCTCAATTATCTAACCGCGCCCCACGTCTTGCTCAAGCGCGCAGTGCTGGCCTCCTGCGCGGTCCCCGGTGTGTTTCCGCCGGTGATGCTGCAGGCGCGCGACTACGCGGGCCGTATCGTGCCGCACATGCCTAGCAAGCGCTGGGTAGACGGCACGCTGTCCTCTGACCTGCCGATGCTGCGTCTGGCACGCCTGCACAACGTCAACCACTACATTGTCAGCCAGGTCAATCCGCACGTCGTGCCGTTTCTTGCGCAGTTGGAACGCGAGGCACGCGGCGGCCGCGGAGTGGCGCCGCTGGTTCGCGAGCTTGTCCGCAATGGCTCGCGCGGCGCGCTGCAGCTGGCACGCAAACACCTGGACCCATACGGCGGCGGACGGGTCATCAACAAGATCGACAACATCGTGCGCCAGCGTTACTCGGGCGACGTCAACATCTATCCGCAGTTTGGACAGCAGCGTGTGACCAGCCTGTTTTCCAATCCCAGTGAGGCCGACATTCAGGCCTATCTGCGTCAGGGTGAGCGCGCTACCTGGCCGAACATCGAACGCATCCGCACGCAGACACTGATCTCGAGAACCTTCGAAGACTGCATCCGCCTGCTCAAGGCGCGCGAACACGCCGCGCTCAAACCGCAGCCACGGGCCAGCAAGCTGCGCGCCGTACGCTAGCTGCCGCCAGTGCGCTGCAGCGCACTGGCGAGCGCGAGAAATCGCGCATGGTCGGGGTGCCGTACGTCGGCAAGCAGATGTGGCAGGCAGGCCCGCGCTTGCGCATCATCCCCACGGCGCTCACTCAGATCCCGAATGCGGATGAACAGCAGTCGCGCAGCGACGGCATCGTCGGGCCACGCATCTCGGCCGCGCGCCACCAGCAGATCCAACAGACGTTCACGGCCCGCCGCCGCGGCAGCCTCGGCGAGGCTGAGTGCCTGTTCAGGGCGACTCGGCAGGAAACCCGGGTGCAGGCCATTGCACGATTCAAACACGTCCAAGGCACGCGCACCACGCTTCTGGCTCAGCAGTACCGCGATCAGCTCGCGCCCTTGCGCCTGGATCAGCCAAGGGGTGCCGCGCAGCAGCAGGCGCTCAAACAAGGTCTCATGCAAGCGCAGGCGCTGCGCCGGAGGCACATCGAGCGCCAGCGCCGCCACCGCACCCGCCGCATCCCCTGCCTGAAGGTGCGCCTCCAAGCGCAGCAGCAGCAACTCGATCTGACGTTCCAATTGCTGTTCATCGGCAACTTCCTGAGGCCGCCGGATCATGACTGGCAGATCCAGCGACTCCCGCCGGATCGCGGCGCTCGCACCGATGGTGTGGGCAGAAAGCACGCCCAAATAGCCGCTGATCGCAGCGCCGGGACCCAACAGCCAACCCGAGTGGACGGCCTGCGCCGCTACGGATGCCGCCAGCATGCACAGGCCGCTGGCAAGCAGATAGCTGCTGCCAAACCCGATCGCCAGTTGCAGCCAGACCCAGGGATTGATCGCCCGCAGGAGCACATCCTCAAACGCGAGCACGAACAGGTAGGCCGGCGCCGCAACGATGGCGAGCAGCCACAGCAGGCGTGAAAGCGCGCCATGCGCGACGCCTTCGGCGGCAACCAGAGCAACGGCCAGCAGTCCGGGCGCGATTAGCGCGCGCGCCGTTCGCCATCCATCCAGAAACACCACCTCGGCAGCCATCGCCGGCGGCGTCGCCTCTCCGTCTGCGCTGCGCTGTATCACCTGCAACAGGTAATGCAGCGTCCATATCGCCGTGATTGCGAGCAGCGGTATGCCCAGCAGGCTGTTGCTGCCGATGGCGACAAAGATCGCGATCATCGCCAGTACCGCCAGCGCGTTGCCATACAGGGGGTACAGCAGCAGCCACGGCAGATACGCCCAAACAGAGGGCGCGGCAGCCAGCCGCGCATCGGCGATGGCATTGCGGTGGGGGTGTCGGCTACTGCTCACGCCCCCCGCCACGCCTTCAGCGCTGCTTGAGCAGGTCGCGAATCTCGACCAGCAGCTTCTGTTCCGCACTGGGCTCCGGCGTTGGCGGCGGCGCCGGTGGTTTCGCCTCTTCTTTGCGCTTCATGCGGTTGATGCCACGCACCACCACGAAGATGGCGAAGGCGATGATCACGAAGTTGAATACGGCCTGCACAAAGCTGCCGTAGGCAAACAGCACGGCCGGTTGGTCACCCACTGCCGGCTTCAGCGTCAGCGCCAGATCCGAGAAATCCACACCGCCGACCAGCAGGCCGATGACCGGCATGATCAGATCCGCTACCAGCGACGACACGATCTTGCCAAAGGCGGCGCCGATCACCACACCAACGGCGAGGTCGACGACGCTGCCGCGCATCGCAAACTCCTTGAACTCCTTCATCATGCTCATGCCGTACTCCTGGGCTTGGCTGGCAATCCGCCAGCTGCTCAGATTCTACTCAGGCACGGAAGGAGCCAGCACCTCCGGTTCCGAGGCAGGCTGGCAACCCCGCCTCCAGATCGACATACCGCGGTGCAAAGCGCAGTTCGTCACGCAGGCGATCGGTGCGCAAACGCTTGGACTCCTCCATGAACGACCACATGGCCGGCGTGAACACCTGCTGCGCCTCCTCCAGATCAACCTGCGGGGGCGGTGGCAATCCCAGCAAGACGGCACAGCGGCTGAAGTAGTCCGCCATTGTCGTCGGCTGGCCGTCGCTGACGTTGTAGGCGCGACCCGGCTGGCCATAGGCAGCGGCGTGGACGGCGGCATCAGCAAGATCATCGGCATGCACTCGATTGCTCCACGGCGAGCGCTCCGGCCTGAGTACTGGCAGGCCGCGACGCAGACGATCCTCAGGCAGGCGGCCCGGGCCGTAGATGCCGGGCACCCGCAGGATCACAACCTCCGCGCCGGTGCGCGCTGACCAGGCGGCCAGAGCCCGCTCGGCATCCACTCGCCGATGCGCACGGGGGGTCTGCGGCTTCAATGGCTCGTCCTCGTCTATCCAGCGCCCTTGGCAGTCGCCGTACACCCCTGAGGTCGAGATATAGACCACGCGCCCGATCGAGCCTTGCTGCGCGCTCAGCCACGCGCGCAGACGCGTATCCGTCGCGCCCTGTGCAGGGGGCGGTGCAAACCAGAACACCAGCGGCCAATCACCTGTCGAGGAGGGGTGATCGAGATCCTGCAGCAATGCGTGCGCCCCGCGCGCGCGCAGCGACGCCAGCTTTTGCGAGTCGCGCAGGATTCCCGTAACCTCGCGCCGCATCGCATGCAGCCGGTCTGCCACGCGCAGACCAATGTCTCCGCAGCCGGCGATCAGCGCCCGCGCCGGCATCCGCGTTTCGAGTTCGTTCATGTCGCAGCTAGTGTACTTGGCAGGATCGTCGCAACCGTTTGCAGTCGAAGACGGAGAGACCATTCTGCAGGCGGGTCTGCGTCACGGCCTGCCGCTGCCGTTTGGCTGCCAGTCCGGGAGTTGCGCGTCCTGTCGCGTGCCGCTGCTGTCCGGCAAGGTCACCTATCCGTTCCCGCCCCCGGCGCTGTCGGAACAGGAGATTGCCGCCGGCTACATCCTCATGTGCCTGGCCAAGCCTACCTCTGAGTTGACTCTCGACCTGCATCAGCCTCCGCAGATCGAGTCCCTGCGCCCGCGTCAAATGCCCTGTCGCGTGCAGTCGAGAAGCTGGCTCAGCCACGATGTACTCGGGCTCACGCTGAAATTGCCCAAGGGCAATGACTTCCGCTATCTCCCGGGCCAGTACCTGGACTTCCTGCTCGACGATGGGCGTCGGCGCAGCTTCTCGATCGCCACGGCGCCCAACAGCGAGACGCTGAGCCTGCATATCCGGGTAACACCCGGCGGCCGCTTTGCGCATTGGGCCGCGCATGAAATGCCGGACAAGACGATCCTGCGCTTTGAGGCGCCATTGGGCGCGTTCTATCTGCGTGAGGACTCAGCGCGTCCGATCCTGATGATGGCGGGCGGTACCGGCATAGCGCCGTTGCATGCGATGCTGGAGGATCTGCTGAGCCGCCCGCTGCTGCGACCCACGCACCTGTACTGGGGCGTGCGCGCGCGGCGTGACCTCTATCTGGATACACGGCTGCGCGACTGGGCCCGCGTCCACCCCAACTTCAGCTACACGCCGGTGCTGTCCGAGCCCGAGGCGGACTGGCAGGGCGCTCGAGGGTTTGTGCATGAGGCCCTGCTGGCGCAACACCCTGTCCTCGCCCAGTACGCCGCCTATCTGTCGGGGCCGCCGGTCATGGTGCGCGCAGGCAAGGATGCCTTTCTGCGCGCCGGCCTGGATGCCGATCACCTGTACTACGACGCCTTCGACTACGCGTTTGAAAGCTGGCCACAGCTGGGTTGAACCGCAGGATTCAATCGGGCATGGGCTCGTCTGTAAGGTAGTGAACCCCGCGCATGCCTGACTCAAGAACGGCATCGCGCAGCAGCATGATCGCGCGGCGACGGGGATAGGTCTTGCGCCAGACCAGCGCGATGCGGCGGCTTGGCGCAGGCGCGGCAAATGGTTTGGCAATCAGCCGCGAACGATCCTCGGGCCGGTTGTCTGCCGAGGACCGCGGCAGCACGGTAATGCCCAGCCCGCCCACCACCATATGCCGTATGGTCTCCAGACTGGAGCCGGTCTGCGGATGGCCGCTCTCGGCATCGGCGTCCAGGCACTTCGGGCAGGCCTCAATCACCTGCTCACGAAAGCAGTGTCCGGGCCCCAGCAGCAGCAGCGGCTCACCCGCCAGCTGCTTCGCCGGAATCTGCTTGGCAGCGGCCCAGTGGTGGTCCGGCGGCAGCAGCACCACAAATTCTTCATCGTAGATCGACCAGGCCGACAAGCCGTTGAGATCGACCGGCAGCGCGACGGTAATCACGTCAAGCTCGTTGTCGCGCAGTTGCTCGAGCAAGCGGGCGGTAAAGTTTTCCTCTATCACCAACGGCATGCGCGGCGCACGCTCCCGCATCAGCGGCACCAGATTGGGCAGCAGGTACGGTCCAACGGTGTAGATGGCACCGAAGCGCAGCGGCCCGGTGAGTTCATCCCGTCCTTCGCGCGCAAGGTCCTCGATCAGCCTCGATTCCGCCAATACGCGTTTGGCCTGCGCGATGATGCGCACGCCGACGGGCGTTGGGCGCGCCTCGCCACGATTCCGCTCGAACAACAGGACACCGAGTTGGTCCTCGAGCTTCTTGAGCGCCACCGACAGGGTCGGCTGCGATACGAAGGAGCGCTCGGCTGCGCGGCCGAAGTGGCGCTCCTTGTCGAGATTCACCAGGTACCGCAGTTCAGTCAGGGTCATGCCTGCCAGAGTACTGCGCGGCCTGCGGCGCGCAAAGCCTGCGCTTCAAAAGACCCTGCTCTCCGTCAGAGCCAGTCGCGCGGGCTCAGGAACTGCTCGTAGAGTGCCGCTTCCGCGGACCCGACCTCGGGCTTCCAGTCGTAGCGCCATTCGACGACCGGTGGCATCGACATCAGGATCGACTCGGTACGGCCACCGGATTGCAGCCCGAACAGCGTGCCCCGATCCCAGACCAGATTGAATTCGACGTAGCGCCCTCTTCGATAAAGCTGGAAGCTGCGCTCACGGTCCGTATAGGGCGTGTTCCTGCGGCGCTCGACAATCGGAATGTAGGCCGGAAGGAAGTGATCGCCCACACTTTGCATCAGCTCAAAGCTTCTGGCGAAGCCGTCAGCATGCCAGTCGTCGAAGAACAGGCCGCCGATTCCGCGTGCCTCGTTGCGATGCTTGAGGAAAAAATACTCGTCGCACCAGCGCTTGAGGCGCGGGTAAAGATCGTCGCCAAACGGGGCGCAGGCGGTATGTGCTGTCGCGTGCCAATGGCGGGCATCGTCCTCGAAGCCGTAGTACGGCGTCAGGTCAAAGCCGCCACCAAACCACCACACGGGAGCATGCCCCGGACGCTCGGCCACGAAGTAGCGGACGTTGGCGTGTGCCGTCGGCACGTAGGGATTGCGTGGGTGTATCACCAGGGAGACGCCCATTGCACGATAGGAGCGGCCCGCCAGCTCCGGCCGTGCCTGGGTTGCAGACGGCGGCAGCTTCGAGCCGCTGACGCTGGAGAATGCGACCCCGGCGCGCTCGAAAACACTGCCCCCCTCCAGCACGCGCGTATCACCGCCCCCTGCCCCCAGTGCCGACCCGGCATCACGCTGCCACTGGTCGCGGGTAAAGACGGCAGCCCCTTCGAGGGCCTCGAAGGACGCGCAGATACGGTCCTGCAGCGCGTGCAGATAGCGCTCTACCGCGGGCGTATCGGTATCAGGATCGCTTAGGCTCATTGCCTCAGGATATGGCCGGTGCTGACATCGCGGATGGTTGTTGGCTTGGCCAGGCCGCCCAGCGCGCCGGGCACCACCACGTCCACGCCGCCCTTGAAGTACAAGTGCACCTGCGTCGCGCTGAGTGCAGGTTTGCGCGTGCTGGGGTTGGCGCTGGTCGACACCAACGCGCCGCCGACGCGCGCGCACAGGGCGCGCAGCACCGGATGCGCGGTCACGCGCACCGCAATGCTGGCCTGCGCACCGCTCAGCCAGGGCGGGACATCAGCCGCGGCAGGAAACACCCATGTGGCCGGGCCGGGCCACGTGGCGGTGGCCCGCTTCATCGCATTGTTTGACGGCAGCTCCACAAAGGGCAGCAACTGCTCGAAGTCCGCGGCCACAATGATCAGGCCCTTGCGCCAGTCGCGCTGCTTGAGTTGCAGCAAGCGCATCACGGCGTGTTGATTCATGGGCGCACAGGACAGGCCCCAGACCGCCTCCGTGGGGCAGGCGACGATGCCGCCGGCGGCCAGCGCATCAGCCGCGGCCAGCAGATGCCAAGGTGCAACGTCCATCAGACGGTCTTCTTCGCAGCCTTCTTCGCCGTAGCTTTCTTGGCTGCGGCTTTCTTGGCCACTTTCTTTGCGGTTTTCTTTACAGCCTTCTTGGCGACCTTCTTCGCTGCCTTCTTCGCGGCGGGCTTGGCCTCATCGCCAGCGGCCTTCTTGGCCACTGCCTTCTTGCCTTTGCCCTTGGCGGGCGCCGCCGCAGCCTCCGCCAGATAGGCCTCGCATTCAAACACGCTGAGGTCTTCGGCCTGCTTGCCCTTCGGGATACGTGCGCGACGCCTACCGTCGGTGATGTACGGCCCAAAGCGTCCCTTGATGATGCGAATACCGGTATCGCCATACGACTTGATCGTCGCCGCATCCAGCGCGGCCGCCTTCTGCTCGATCAGTTCGATCACCCGCGGTAGCTCGATGGTGTAGGGATCGTCTTCCTTCTTCAGCGAAACGAACAGGCCGTTGTAGCGCGCATAGGGGCCGAATCGACCGATGTTGACATCGACCTCCTCTCCGCTGGGCAGCGTGCCGAGCTTGCGCGGCAGCCGGAACAGGGCCAGTGCCTCGTCCAGTGTGATTGTGTCGATGCGCTGATTGGCGCGCAGGCTGGCAAAGCGCGGCTTGTCCTCGTCTTCCTTGGTGCCGATC
>JBFJKG010000061.1:0-8704 GCA_041635075.1 Solimonas sp. | reverse complement strand
GAAGACCGCGATGTCGATGCGGCGCTGGTACGCAGCCGTCTGGAAGGCGGAGAGCGCCGGGTACAGATCGACGAGGATGAAGGCAAGCCCTCGAAATCGCGGTTCTCCCCCAAGGCGCGGTACCGTGACGCGACGCTCTGCGAGGTTCAGATCTTTTCCGGGCGGACGCATCAGATTCGCGTGCATGCGCTCGCTCTGGGGCATCCGGTCGCCGGCGACGAAAAGTATGGCGAGCGCGAGGACAATAAGCCGCTGCGTGAGCTTGGACTCAAGCGCATGTTCCTGCACTCGCACTTCCTGTTGCTGACAGCGACCGCCGATTTTCCGAAGCTGATCCTGAACGCCCCAATGCCTGATGAGCTGCGCGAAGTGCTCGAAAAGCTTCCCCGCGCGCGCTGACCCAGGCTGTGCCCGTTACCGTCACGATGAATGACATCAAGCTGTTGATTTTCGACTGGGATGGAACGCTTGCCGATTCCGCCGGGCAGATCGTAGCGGCGATGCAGGCGGCGATTACTGCACTGGATTTGCCGCCAAGAAGCGATGCGTCGATACGCGAACTGATCGGGCTGGGTCTGAACGAAGGCCTGCGTATTCTCTATCCGGATTTGGAGCTAGGCGGACTGCGCCGTCTGCTCGATGGCTACCGGGCGAAATGGCTGGCAGAAGGTGCCGGCGAGTCCGTTTTGTTTCAGGGTGCGCTGGAAGCGGTGCAAGCCCTGCAGTCCTCTGGCCTGCGCGTCGCCATTGCGACCGGCAAGTCGCGGCGGGGCCTCGATCGCTCTCTGCGGCATCATGGAGAGCTGAAGCGGCTGCTGGTGAACTCGCGCTGCGCCGACGAAACCGCATCCAAGCCCGATCCGCGGATGTTGCGCGAGCTGCTGATAGACGAGCGTCTGGAACCTGAGCAGGCGTTGATGATCGGAGACACCGAGTACGACGCCGCGATGGCGTGCGCGATTGGAATGCCGGCGGTGGGCGTCGCCTGCGGCGTACATGCACCCCAGCGCATGCTGCGGGCGGGGGCGCATGCCGTCATCGAGTCGGTGCGCGAGCTTCCCGTGTGGCTGCGCTCGGCTCAGGGCAGCGCGTAACCTGCGGCGCCAAGCAGGCGCCGGACCGCGATCAGTGGCAGTCCGATCAGGCCGGTGGGGTCACTGCAGTCCAGCGACTCGAATAGGCTGATTCCATAGCCTTCGCATTTGAAGCTACCCGCGCAATCCAGCGCCGGTTCGGTTTCCACATAGCGCTCGATCTCGCTGCGACTGAGGGTGCGAAAGCGGACGGTGGTGATATCGGTGGCTTCGTGCCAGTCCTGGCCGTCCCACAGGGCCACCGCGGTCAGGAAGCGAATCTGGCGACCGGAGACCGATAGCAGTTGCTCGATGGCCGCCTCAGGGCTACCCGGCTTGCCGAGTATCCGGGATTCGTCCACGGCGGCGGCCTGATCCGAGCCGAGCACCCAGCGGCCTGGATGCTCCGACGCCAGCAGTTGCGCCTTGGCACGGGCCAGGCGGCGTACCAGTGCGGCGACGGTCTCGCCGGGCTCCGGTGTTTCGTCAATGTGGCTGGCGCTGGCGGTGAACGGAATGCGTAGCCGTGACAGCAGTTCAGCCCGGTAGCGCGATGCCGACGCGAGGATCAGCGGCTGATCAGGGTTAATCATTGAAATTCTTTGACTTTCATAGGGCGCGTCACTATGATTCGCGGCCCTTGTTCGGGCAAGCTGGTGAGGCTGGCGATGGCGGTTCCGCAGCGCGTTAGGGCGTCCAGCGCCGTCTCTCAGGCGGCTCGCTACGAGGGCAGTGTTGCAGTGGCCTCAATGCCGCGTTTGCGCGAATTGCTGGCCACGGATGCGGCGGCAGTAGAGGTTGACCTGGGTGCCGAAAAAGCCTTTGGTCGCAGCAGCTTGAAGGGCATTTTGCGCGGCTCGCTGCTGTTGCAGTGCCGACGCTGTGACAAGAATTATGTATGGCAGCTGGATAGTCAGCTGGACTTATGCCTCGTCGAAAGCGAGGAGCAGGAGCGCGCGGTGCTGGAGAGCGCCGATCCCTACTGGGTCCAGGACGACCAACTGCCGCTGCACGAGATCATTGAGGATGAGGTGATATTGGCGTTGCCGATGCTGCCTCGTTGTCCGACATGCGAAAGTATCGTTCGTGACGCGCCGTTGCCGAAGGGCGAGGTCGCGCCTAGGCGACGCGAGAATCCCTTCGCGGCGTTGAAAGAGCGTTTCAAATCAGATCAGTAGTCGTTTTGGGGCATTAGGCCCGACGGAGTAGAGCAATGGCTGTTCAGGATTCCAAGAAGTCGCGCGCTTATCGCGGTCACCGCCACGCGCACTGGAAGCGCAAGGCGCAAGCCCCGGCGTTGTCCACCGATCCGACCTCGGGCGAGACCCATCGGCGCCACCATGTGACCGAAGACGGCTACTACCGTGGCCAGAAGGTCATCGACACGGCCGTTGTGGCCGACGAAGCCAGCGAGTAAGCCCACCTCCGGGCTACTATCGACGGGCACGCCTGCGTGGCCCCCGTTGTTCTCGCTGTAGACGCTATGAGTGGTGACCACGGCCTGGATATGGCTGTGGACGCCGCTCTGCTGGCGTTGTCTGAGCGACCCGATTTCCATCTGGTGCTGGTCGGCGATCAGGAGCGACTGCACCAGGCGTTGAAGCAGCGCAAACACGTGCCCGATGCCCGGTTGCGGGTGCACCACGCCGGCGAAATTGTCGGCATGGAGGAGTCGCCCTCCAAGGCTCTGCGTGGCAAGAAGGACTCCTCGATGCGGGTTGCCATCAACCTGGTCAAGGACGGACAGGCGCAGGCGGCCATTTCTGCCGGCAACACCGGTGCCCTGATGGCCACCGCCAAGTTTGTCCTCAAGACGTTGCCCAATATCGATCGTCCGGCAATCATCTCTGCGATTCCGTCGCTGAACGGTCACGTGCACATGCTGGATCTCGGCGCCAACGCCGAATGTACGGCAGAGCAATTGCTGCAATTTGCCGTGATGGGCTCGGCGCTGGTTACGGCCAACTACGGCATCGAGCGCCCCAGCATCGGCCTGCTGAATATCGGCGAAGAGGAAATCAAGGGCAATGCCGTGATCAAGCAGGCGGCCACCTTGCTGCAGAGTTCTGGCCTGCGCTACATCGGCTTTATTGAAGGCGACGGCATTTTCCTCAAGGATGTCGATGTCGTTGTCTGTGACGGCTTTGCCGGCAACATCGCGCTGAAGACCGGCGAGGGGGTTGCCAAGTTGATCAAGCACTTCATGCAGCAGGAATTCACGCGATCGCTGGCTACACGCCTCGCGGCGCTGGCGGCGATGCCGGCGCTGAAGGCGCTGGGGCGACGCATGGACCCGCGCAACTATAACGGCGCAAGTTTCGTGGGCCTCAACGGAATCGTGATCAAGTCACATGGCAGCGCGGATGCCCATGCCTTCGCCAACGCCATTCAGGTGGCCTTGCGCGAAGTCCAGAACGAAGTGCCGCAGCGAATCAGCCGGCTGATGGCCAGCGCGACGGCTGCAAGCGCCAGTGACCCCTCGGCGTCGGTGGCCTGAGGCTCGTCGAGCACCGGCCTTCGGGCTGCAGCTGCTACTTGACCAGCTGATTGAGGTCGAAAATGGGCAAGAGGATCGCCAGCACGATCAACAGCACGATGCCGCCCATGGCCAGAATCAGCACGGGCTCGAACACGCCCATCAGCGCCGCCACCAGCGTTTCGACTTCGCGCTCCTGATTCTCGGCGGAGCGGTCGAGCATTTCGTCGAGCTTGCCTGAAGATTCGCCGCTGGCCAGCAGGTGTACGGTAATGGGCGGAAACAGCTTGCTGGTCGCCAACGATCTGCTCAGCGCTCCGCCCTCCCGCACTTTTGCTGCCGCGGCTTCTATGGCATCGCGCATCGGCAGATTGGTTACGACCTGGGTGCCGATGCGCAGGGCGTCCAGTATCGGCACGCCGGCGCCGAAGAGTATGCCCAGCGTACGCGTGAAGCGTCCGGTATTGATGCCGCGGGTGAGGCGGCCGATCAACGGAAGGCGCAGTATCAGACGATGCACCTTTCGACGAAAGGCGACTCCGCGCATCAGTCGTGAAAACATGAACATGCCGGCCGCCAGCAGCACCAAGAGCACGACACCGTAGTCGCGCAGGAAGTCCGAGGTGGCAATCAGGCCGCGGGTCAGGGGCGGCAGCGTGGCGTCTATGCTGTCGAAAACCTCGACGACCTGCGGGACCACATAGGTCAGCAGCAACATGACCACGCTGATTGCGACAATCGTAAGAATGGCCGGATAGAACGCGGCGAGCATGATCTTCTGCTGCATGACCTGCCGGCGTTCCACATAATCGGCGAGCCGCTCGAGTATGTGGTCGAGCTTGCCCGATTGCTCGCCGGCCTCCACGGTGGCGCGAAACAGGGGCGGAAACGCGTTCGGGAACTGGTTCAGCGAGTGCGCCAGTGAACTGCCCTCGACAACTCCCGCACGTACACCCAAGGCAATCCGCTTGACGCGCTTGCCTTCGCTTTGCTCCGAGACCGCAGTCAAGGCCTCGTCCAGCGGCAGGCCCGAGCGCACCAACGTGGCCAGCTGGCGAGTGAACAATGACAGCTCGGTATGGCTGATGCCGCCGCCGTTGCCGCCGAACAGGCTGCCGCTGCCGCTGCGGGATTCAGCGACCTGTGCAACTTCCAGTGGCGTGAGGCCGCGCTCGCGCAGCATCGCGCGCGCGTGGCGCGGCGTGTCACCTTCGATCAGGCCCTTGGTCTGCCGCCCACGGGCATCCAAGGCACTGTATTCGTAGGCGGCCATGGCCCGCTATTCTTCTATGGTCACGCGCAATACTTCGCGCAGCGTAGTCAAGCCCGCCAGCACTTTGTTGCGCCCCGACTGCAGAATGCCTGGGTAGCGGGTGCGTGCGTAGGCTTCCAGGCTTTGCTCCGAGGCGTTGTCGTGGATCATGGTCTCGAGCTGGCGATCGACCTCGATGATCTCGTTGATGCCGCTGCGGCCCAGAAAGCCGGTATGTCTGCAGGCGGGGCAGCCAGCGGGCTGATAGAGCGTGATGTCACGCTCCGGATCCACTCCCAGCTGTTCCTTTTCAGCGCGGCTGGCTTCATACGGCGTCTTGCACAGCGTGCACAGCTGTCGTACCAGTCGCTGTGCCATCAGGCCAATCAGCGACGAGGAGAGCTGATAGGGTTCGACCCCCATGTCGCGCAGGCGGGTCACGGCGCCAACGGCGGTGTTGGTGTGCAGGGTCGATAAAACCAGGTGGCCGGTCTGCGACGCCTGCACCGCAATTTGCGCCGTATCCAGGTCACGGATCTCGCCAACCATCACGACATCGGGGTCCTGGCGCAGTATCGCGCGCAGGCCGCGCGCAAAGGTCATCTCGACCTTGGTGTTGACCTGCGTCTGGCCAACGCCGTCGATGTAGTACTCGATCGGATCCTCGACCGTCATGATGTTGCGTGAGCGGTCGTTCAGTACCGACAGCGCTGAGTACAGCGTCGTGGTTTTTCCCGAACCCGTGGGGCCGGTGACCAGCAGGATGCCGTACGGGTGATGGATGATGCGCTTCAGTAACTGAATCTGACTGTCGTCGAGACCTAGCTGCTCCAGATCAAGCTTGTCGGCCTGTTTGTCGAGGATACGCATGACCACGCGCTCGCTGTTGACCCCGGTCGGGATCGTCGATACGCGCACGTCCACCTTACGCCCACCAAACGCACGCGATATGCGGCCATCCTGCGGCAGGCGCTTTTCGGCGATATCGAGCTTGGCCATGACCTTGATGCGCGACACCAGGCGCGGTGCCAGCGCGCGGGTGGGTGACATCACTTCGCGCAGGACACCATCAACTCGAAAGCGGATCTGCAAGCGGCTTTCGAAGCTTTCGATGTGAATGTCGGAGGCGTTGTCCTTGATGGCTTCAACCAGCAGGCCATTGATGAACTTGATGACGGGGGCGTCGTCGTCCGATTCAAGCAGATCCTGGCTGTCCTGCAAGGCAAGCGCCAGCGCATCCAGGTCAGTGTCTTCGGCGTCCAGCCCATGCATAAGGCTGGCGGTGGCGGTGGTTTGCCCCTCATAGGTGCGCGACAACAACGCGTCGAACTCGCTTAGGGAGACGTTCTGCAGCCTCAGGGGGCGACCGACAAAGCGGCGGGTCTCCTGCAGCGCTTCGATCGCAATACCCGGCCGCGCGACCGCCAGGACGTGATCACCACGGTCCTCGGTCACGATCAAACCGTGGCGCTTGGCGAACGCAAACGGCGGCCGCCGAAGGAGCTGCTCCATAATCTGATCAGTTACCGTTAGCCGGCGCTGGCGGCAGGGCAATAGCCGGCCGTGGTGGCGCGGTTCCCGGGCGCGGCGGTGAAGGCAGCGCGGACTCACGCTGATACTCGTCAAACGGCTTCAGCTGTGGCCGTTGACCGCCAACCAGCGGCACCGGTTTGCTGTTGCCGGCGTCGAGCTGTGCTTGACGCACGCCCTCATACTTTTTGCGTGTGTAGTAATCCCCTTCGATCTGCTTGCGCAGGATCGACGGGCGGATAAACAGCATCAGATTGCGCTTGGTCTTGGTGACCGAGCGTGACGAGAACAGATGCCCCAGCACCGGTATATCGCCCAGCAGCGGCACACTCTGCTTTTGATCATTGACCTGATCATCAATCAGGCCGCCGATCACCAGTATCTGGCCATCTTCCACGGCCACCACGTTGGTCAGTGTCCGTTTGTTGGTGATCAGGTTCGCGGAACCAGCGGAGCCGCTGGAAAGGCTCGAGACTTCCAGGTCCAGCTTCAGCTTGATCGTATTGCCTTCACTGATCTGGGGGGTGACCGAAAGGGTCAATCCCACGTCCTTGCGTTCGATGGTCTGAAACGGATTGACCGAGCCGGTGGTGCTGCTGGTGCCGGTATTCGAGAACTGACCGGTAAGAAACGGGACTTCCTGGCCGGCTGAGAACTTGGCTTCCTCGTTATCCATGGTCACCAGTGTCGGGGTTGACAGCACATTGGTGTCGCCGTCTCCCTTCAAGGCCTTGAGCAGGATGCCGAAGCTGGTGCCGCCACTGCCGCCATCGGCGCCGCCAACAAGATTGATGCCCTGGGTAATGGCCGAAAGCGCCGCCTGCGGATTTCCGGTGGTGGCGGCTGCGGTCAGGGCGCTTAATGTTGACTGATTGAGTATGGTGGCTGCCGCGATGCGGTTGTCGTTAAAGATGGCCCAGTCAATTCCAAGCTGACTGGAGCGTTCCGAGCTGATCTCCGCGATCAGACCTTCCACCAACACCTGTGAGCGTTGGATGTCGAGTTGCGCAATGACATCCCGAATCTGGCGTATGGCCTTCGGTGCGGCGGTAATGATCAGCGCGTTGGTGTCCTTGTCGGCCAGTACGCGTGTGCCGTCAGTGCCACCGCTGGTGGGAGTAGCGGCTGCTCCGGCGGCGCCACCTTTTTCGCCCTGGCGCACCTGCTGAGCGTAGCCTTCGAGGATCGGTGCGAGGTTCTCGGCACTGGCATAGCGCAGGTAAACAACTTGAGTGGCGCCGTCGTCAGTCAGAGGGATGTCCAGCTTGCGGACGATATCGATGACCTTCGAGCGCTCGGCCTTGTCGCCACCAATCAGGATGCTGTTGCTGCGCTCGTCCGCGATCACGGTGGCGGGCTTGCTGGTCGGGTCTGCCTGCTTGTCCTGCTGCGTGAGCGAGGTGAGCACGCGCACGACTTCGCTGGCTGAGGCATGCTCCAAGCGCACGTACTCGATGTCGCGGTCACCGGCCTGATCCATCTCGCGGATGAGCTCGCCCAGGCGGGCGACGTTTGCCGCGCGATCCGAAATGATCAGCGTGTTGTTGGCCTGATAGGCCGCCAGATGTCCCCATTGCGGGACCAGCGGGCGCAGTATCGGTACCAACTGCGAGGCATTGATGTTCTGCAGCTGATAGACGTGCGTCACCACCTCATCCATCGGCAGCCCGGCGCCGTCGCTGGTAAACGAGCCGCCATCCTGGCGCGCGTTCGTTTCCGGCATGATCTTGATGGTGTCGCCCGCTGCTATCGCGGCGAAGCCGTTGACCTGCAGTACGGCCAGAAAGGTTTCATAGAGGCCGTCTTCCGTCATCGGCGATGAGGAAATCACCGTGACCTTGCCCTTGACCCGATTGTCGACAATGAAGTTGCGGCCAGTGACTTCGCTGACCGTGGCGATCAAGGTGCTGATCTCGGCATCCTTGAGGTTCAGCGTGATATCGGCGCGTGCTGGCGATGCCAGCAATACCGTCAGGGCAATGGCCAGGCACAGCGCGGGCTTGCTGAAGTTCATGTCAATTGAATGAGAGATTGATCGTCTGCGGTTGCCCGCCGCGCTCGATGGTCAGCGAGACCGAACCGGCGCGACTGAGATCGCCAAGCATCTGCAAGGCCTTCTGGGTATTGTCCAATTGTATGCCATTGACTGACGTCACCAAGTCGCCAGGGCGCAACCCGGCTTCGGTGAACGCACTGCGCTCGCGGCCAGGGTAGACCCTGTAGCCACGCAACTGGCCGTTGACGCTGGCGGGTTGGACACGAACAAACTGCGAGGCCTTGGTCGGGTCCGCGAGGATTTGCTCTCGGATTTGGCCCAGCATCGCGTTGGTGCCTGCGGCTGCTGGCTGTGGTCGTGTATCCACCGCCCTGGAG
>JBFJKG010000060.1:0-8738 GCA_041635075.1 Solimonas sp. | reverse complement strand
GCACGGCCGCGCGGGTGGCGGCGACCATGGACGCGGCGCCGACTGAACTGCTGTGCGCCGGCATGCTGCCGTCCGCAGAGGGTGCCACCGGCTGTGTTCCGGTGCCCTGATGCGAGCGGGCCGAGTTGCTGTCGCGGCGTTTGTCCTGGCGGCACCGGCACAAGCCGCCAGTCACGTAGAGCGTGGCTATCTGCCGCTGAGCGACGGAACGCAACTCCACTACACGCTCACGCGTCCGGATGGGGCGGGCCGCCATCCGGTGCTGTTGAAATACGACGGCTATGACGCCGGCGTATACAGTGATCCGAGCTGGAACGAGTCCGGCTACATCACGTTGGGAGTGAACTTCCGCGGCACTGGCTGCTCGCAGGGCGTGTTCGGGCCGCTGCGTGCGGATCAGTGGGGAGCCGACGGAGCGGAAGTCGTTGACTGGGCCGCCCGTCAGCCCTGGTCCAGCGGTAGTGTGGGCATGATCGGCTATTCGTTCACCGGTGTTTCGCAGGTGGCGACTGCCGCGTTCGCCGGCCCGGCTCTGAAAGCAATTGCGCCCGGCAACGTTTTTCTCGACTTCTATCGCGACTCCATCTACCCCGGCGGCATTCATAACGGCTGGATCCCGCTATGGATCGCAGCCGGACGTCAGTTCGTTGTCGGCAGCGACACAGTAACAACCATCCCGCCCGATCCGCAGTGTCTGCTGAACATGGCGCCGTCGCAGGCGCAAGCGGCGGCGCAGGCCGCGGATACCCAGCTCCATTCGTTTGTCGACGATTACTGGTCAACTCAACCCGCGAGCTATCTCGACCGCGTAAGTATCCCAGTGCTCGGTTGCGTGAATTGGCAGGACACCACGATATACAGCCGCGCTGCAAACGCATTTCGCGATCATCTGGACCCGGCTACAACCTGGCTGGTGGGTAGCAACGGTGCGCATGCGGACTGTGCAATATCGCGCGCACGCCTGCAGCGTTTCTTTGACCACTATCTGAGACAGCAGCAGAACGGCTGGGAGAGAACGCCACGGGTGCTGCTGGTGCATGAGGTTGCCGGCGACGGCGGAGTTCGGGAAACCCTGGGCGACGACGCAGGCGCATGGCAGTCGGATTTTGCGAGTTGGTCGGCGATGGCCTCGGCGATCAAGCCGGTGGAACTGTACCTGCATGCCGATGGCCGCCTTGATCAATCCGCACCCATGCAGTCCGAGCCTGCTGCCGAGTACCGCTATCCTGCCCCCAGTAACAACACACCGGCGGATTGGACCGGCGGAGTCAATCCATGGTCCGATCCCAGGGTTCCCGGCACAGTTCTCAGTTACACCACGCCCGCGTTCGCCGAAGACACCGAGTTTCTGGGCGAAGGCAGTGTGGATCTGTGGTTCAGCTCGACGGCGGGCGATGCTGACGTACAGGTTACGCTGATGGAGTTGCGTGCGGACGGACAGGAAACCTACGTACAGAACGGCTGGCTACGGTTGTCGCATCGTCGCCTTGACGCTACGCGATCAACAGCGTTGCGCCCGGTACACACCCATCTTCCGCAGGATGCCGAGGCGCTGCCGGCCGGGGTGCCAGTCGCGGTGCGTATCGAGGTGTTGCCGTTTAACCACGTGTTTCGCGCCGGGTCGGCCTTGCGTCTACAGATTGATGCCCCCGGGGGCTGGTTCCAAGTGCTGCCGACGCCCGCGCTCAACCGCGTACACCATCCTCAGGACAGGCCTTCGGTGGTGCGCTTGGGGTGGCTGCCCGGCGCTCGGGCCGGCGCCGCTTTAGCGGAGTGCGGCACATTGCTCAATCAGCCCTGCCGATTGGCGGCAACGCCGATGCCGCCCGGCACCATCCGCCTGCGCTCCGGGCCTGCCGCCGCCGGTACGGAGCGTTCACGCAACGGGGGTACGTGGTCGCTGTGGTCTGCGCTGCTGTTGCTGAGCCTTGCGCTGTTACGCCGCGACGCGTGTAGCCGACCAGGGTAAGGGCGGGCGACAATTGGCGAACTGGCCCGCGAGGCCGCATTTGCAGCTGAGGCCCCTACGTGAGCACCCTGTCGTTCATCGTTGCCATGGACCGCAATCGTCTGATCGGCCGCAATGGCGATCTGCCCTGGCGCCTGCCAAATGATCTGAGGCACTTCAAACGCAATACCCTGGGCAAGACCGTGCTGATGGGCCGCAAGACCTGGACCTCGCTGGGGCGCCCGTTACCGGAGCGCGAGAATTGGGTGCTGACGCGCGATACAGACTTTCGCGCTGAGGGCGCTCGCGTCTTTCATGCCTTGGACGCGGCGTTGGCGGCGCATACTGACGGCGAGCTGATGGTCATAGGCGGTGCTGAACTATACCGCCAGCTGTTGCCGCGGGCGCAGCGCATCTATCTGACCGAGGTGGAGGCTGAACTCGAAGGTGATGCCTGGTTTCCGCAGTTGGATCGGGAGGCGTGGGTCGTAAAGGCTGAAGAGTGCCATCCCAGCGATGAGCGTCACGCCTGGCCCTATCGCTTCCTGACCCTGGAGCGAGTCGCCTGATGCGCCGACTGACGCGGGAGCTGCTCGCTCTGACCCTGCTGGCGCTGTCCGCCACTGCCCAGGCCCAGTCGGCGGAGCGGCAGCGTATCGTCGAGATCGCATTCGAAGGCAACGACACCACGCAGCCACGGGTGATGCTGCGCGAGATGGTGGTCAGACCTGGCGATCTGGCGGATGCTACCCAGCGCGAAGCCAGCCGACAGGCGGTGCAGGATCTGGGCCTGTTCAAGGAAGTCACCGTCCGCGAAGAACCGGTGGAGGGTGGGGTGCGCTGGGTGTTTCGCGTCAAGGAACGGTACTACGTGCTGCCGACTCCGATCTTCGATGCCAAGAGTGATGGTCGCTATCGCTATGGTGCACAGCTGCGATGGAACAACCTCTGGGGCTTGAATCACACGCTGAGACTGGTTTGGGATCAGGAGAACCAGCAGAAGGAGGGGATTGGCAAGGATACCCAGTGGTCTGCCGGATACTACGCGCCATTTGTCGCCGACTCCCCCTATCACCTGGGCTTCGCGGCGGACTACACGACCCAGCCGGTCAGGGGCGACAGCGGTTTGTATGAGGAACAGTTTCGCAGCGCCGTGGCCAGTGTCTCGCGCACGTACTCAGATGGGCCGGCCAGCCAGGGCTGGACCGTGGGTGGAGGCGTTCGCTGGCAGCAGCAGCGGACCCAAGGCCTGTTTGCGCCGAGCGCCTATGGCGAGGCGGTCGCGCCGCTGCTGTACCTCAATCATCGGGACTTCCATAACCGTATCTACAGCGAAGTTGGCAGCAGCTACGGCGCCAGCTATGAGTGGGCAGATGACAGCTGGAGTGACTACCGCTACAGCGCGCTGAGCGTCGGCGCAGTCCGCTACCTGCAGGTGGGCGCAACAGAGCATCAGACGTTGCACCTGATTGCCAACAGCGGGCTGTACTTCAACGGCCCTGAGGGCGAGGAGCACTACAGCCTGGGCGGCGCCAATCGATTACGCGGCTACGAGCTGGATTTCATGGAAGGCAACGCCTACTGGTACGGCGCCGTCGAGTTTGCCCGGCCCCTCTGGCAGCGCTGGCTGCGGATGGTGGTGATCCTGGAGGCCGGCAACGTCAGCCAGCGTCCGGAGGATTTGAACGGTGATGTGCATGCCAGTCTGGGCTTTGGGCTGCGGCTGCGCTTCAGCAACTTCATCAACTTCCAGGTGGAGGCGGGCGTGGCCATTCCGCTGGATGGCGGCGGCGCCCGGTTCTTCGCCGGCGGCGTCTAGTCGCCGCCAGCGCCGCAACACGGCATGGGGCTGGTATGCTCAAGCCATAGGCCACTTCTAGGGGGAGCAGAACGATGAGCGACAACAAAGCGGCTTTCGAAAAAGCGCAGAAGGATGTCAAGACGCTGACCAAGCGGCCGGACAACAACGACATGCTGTTTCTGTACGCGCACTTCAAGCAGGGTGCCGAAGGCGATGTGAAGGGCAGCCGCCCTGGCATGCTCGATATGGTCGGTCGCGCCAAGTACGATGCTTGGGCCAAGCTCAAGGGCATGAGCGCCGACGACGCCATGAAGAAGTACGCCGACAAGGTTGCAGCCTTGTTGAAGACGCACGCCTGAGCAGCACCGGTGGGCGCGTCTGACAGGCGCGCTTGCCGGGGCTCAGCTAACGGCTGCCGGCGTAGTCGCGCGCAAACTGGCGCGCGACGCGTCCCGAACGTGATGCCCGGTTGAGGGCCCAGCGCAACGCCAGGGTCTCGAGGTGTTCGTCCCAGCTGTTCACGCCGAGTTCTTGCAGGTGCCGGCGCACCAATCCGAGGTACTGGGTCTGGTTGAAGGGTTGAAAGGACAACCACAGGCCGAAGCGCTCGGACAGCGAAATCTTCTCCTCGGTGGATTCACCGGGATGAAGCTCATCCTCGTGCCACTGAAACTCCTGGTTGTCGCGCTTCATCTCGGGCATCAGATGGCGGCGATTGGACGTGGCGTAGATCAGCACGTTCTCCGGGGGCTCCTCGACGCCGCCATCCAATGCCGTCTTCAAGGCGGTCAGCGCCGGATCGCTCGCGGCGACGCTGAAGTCGTCAACGTAGAGGATGTAGCGCTCTGGCTTGCCGCGTAGTGGCGCGACGATATCCGGCAGATCAATCAGATCATGTGGCGGTACCTCGACCAGGCGCAGGCCCTGATCGCCAAAGACGGTCAGCATGGCCTTGACCAGCGATGACTTGCCGGTGCCGCGCGCGCCGGTCAGCAGGGCGTGATTGGCTGGTTTTCCCGCTACGAACTGACGGGTGTTCTGCAGCAGCGCGTTCTTCTGTCGATCGATGCTCTGCAGTCCGTCCAGCGCCACCGCCTGGACATAGGCGACCGGCTGCAGGCGTTTGCCGTGCCAGCGATAGGCCCGCACCGGTGCGCCCTCGGCCTGGGCCGTGCCATCTGCGGCCACGGTACCCGGTGGGCTTGAGGGCGCGCCGGTCATCCGGCTCAGGCCAGCTTCTTGTGGCGGGCGCGACGATTGACGCCCGGTTCGCTGCCGGTACGACGGCGGAAGTCTTCCTCGTAGTCGCCGTAGTTGCCTTCGTGCCAGATCACCTCGCCCGAGTCTTCGAAAGCAAGGATATGGGTGGCGACACGATCAAGGAACCAGCGATCATGCGAGATCACCAGTGCGCAGCCGGGGAAGTCGAGAATGGCCTCTTCCAGCGAACGCAGGGTTTCCACGTCGAGGTCGTTGGTCGGTTCGTCGAGCAGCACCACGTTGCCGCCTGACAGCAGCAGCTTGGCCAGATGCACGCGATTGCGTTCACCGCCTGACAGCTCCTTGACCCGCTTCTGCTGGGCCTCGCCCTTGAAGTTGAAGCGGCCGATGTAGGCCCGGGATGGCATCTCGAAATTGCCGATACGCAGGATGTCGTTGCCGCCGGATACTTCCTTGTAGACGGAGTTCTCGCCGTCAAGGGAGTCGCGGCTCTGATCGACGTAGGCAAACTTCACGGTCTCGCCGATCTTGACCTGGCCGCTGTAGTCGGTGTCCTGACCGGTCAGGATGCGGAACAGCGTGGTCTTGCCCATGCCGTTGGCGCCGATGATGCCGACGATGGCGCCACGCGGTACCGAGAAATTGACGCCGGAGTACAGCGTGCGATCGCCGAACTTCTTCGCCAGATCCTTGACGTCGATGACCACGTCGCCAAGGCGCGGCCCCGGCGGGATGTACAGCTCCTTGGTCTCGCTGCGCTTCTGGTATTCCTGCGAGGACAGCTCCTCGAACGCCTTGATGCGCGCCTTGCTCTTGGCCTGACGCCCCTTGGGGTTCTTGCGCACCCACTCAAGTTCTTCCTTCATTGCCTTGGAGCGGGCATCTTCCTGCTTCTGCTCGACCTCGTGACGCTTGTCCTTCTGTTCCAGCCAGGACGAGTAGTTGCCCTGCCAGGGAATGCCGTGTCCGCGATCAAGCTCCAGAATCCAGCCGGCGACGTTGTCGAGGAAGTAGCGGTCATGCGTGACCGCAATGATGGTGCCGGGGAAGTCCTTCAGGAATTTCTCCAGCCAGGCCACGGACTCGGCGTCCAGATGGTTGGTAGGCTCGTCCAGCAGCAGCATGTCCGGCTTGGACAACAGCAGGCGGCACAGTGCGACGCGGCGACGTTCACCGCCCGAGAGCTTGGTGACATCGGCATCCCACGGCGGCAGATTCAGCGCTTCCGCGGCCTTGTCCAGCACCACGTCCATGTTGTGGCCATCGCCCGCCGCAAGCTTGGCTTCCAGTTCCTGCTGGCGCGCCGAGAGCTTGTCGAAATCTGCATCCGGCTCGGCATAGGCCGCATATACCTGATCCAGTTCGGCTTGCACGTCGGTCAGATGCGACAACGCTTCCATCACGTTCTCGCGGACATTCTTGGCCGGGTCCAGCTTCGGCTCCTGCGGTAGATAGCCGATGTTGAGACCGGGCATCGGCCTGGCCTCGCCGACGAAGTCCTTGTCGATGCCGGCCATGATTTTCAGCAGCGTCGACTTGCCGGCGCCGTTGTAGCCAAGGACGCCGATCTTGGCGCCCGGAAAGAACGACAGCGAAATGTCGCGGAGAATCTCTTTTTTCGGCGGCACGATCTTGCCGCAACGGTTCATCGTGAATACGTACTGGGACATGACTTATCGGCAGAGCAGGGGAATCCGCAATTCTACCGGAACCGCCAGCGGAAACTCCCCCATGCATGTCGGCGCGCCCGCACGCATAATCCAAACTATGCTGGATCGATCCGTTCCTCGGTTGTTGACGGTTGCGCTGGCCTGTGCGGGGCTGCCGCTTGGTGCCCATGCGCAGGTGTATCGCTGTGAGAAGGACGCCGTCACGGTCTATTCCGACAAGCCATGCGCCGCCGACGCCAAGCCCGCGCAGTTGCCGCCCGCCGTGGTCATTCCGGCGGGTCCTACCAGCGATCTGCTGCGCGAGGCGGAGTTGCGCGAGCAACGCGCAGCGGCGAGCACCGAAGCGGCCAGGAAGGCCGAGGCAGTCTGGCAGGACAAGCATGCAGCCGAAAAGGCGGAGGCAGAGCGCTTGCGCTCGGCCCGTGTCAGCGGTGTGGTGGTCGAAGGCATGACTACCGCTGACGTACGGCATCTGCACGGTGAACCGATGCTGGTCAGCCACAGCACCACCAGCAAGGGTATGCGCGAGACCTGGAGTTATGCCGAACAGGACGGCAAGCGCCTGCACGTGACCTTCACCGACGGGCGTGTCAGCGCTGTTCGTGTCCGAGAGAACAAGAAGTGACGACAGGGTTGCCTATCTCGCTGGCAGACGTGCAACGCGCAGCGGCTCAGCTGCAAGGGCAGGTGGTCCATACGCCCTGTACGTATTCGCGCGTGCTGTCGCGGATTACCGGTGCGGAAGTGTGGCTGAAGTTCGAGAATTTCCAGTTCACGGCATCGTTCAAGGAGCGCGGTGCCTTAAACAA
Organism: Solimonas sp.; assembly: GCA_041635075.1. Taxonomy (GTDB): domain Bacteria; phylum Pseudomonadota; class Gammaproteobacteria; order Nevskiales; family Nevskiaceae; genus Solimonas. Next base: position 1,289 of record JBFJKG010000060.1, on the reverse strand, counting down.
GCTGGCCAGCCTGAGCCCCGAAGAAGCCCGCGCGGGGGTTGCGGCGATGTCGGCAGGCAACCATGCCCAGGGCGTGGCCTACCATGCGACGCGATTGGGCATCCGCAGCGTGATCGTGATGCCGCGCAACACGCCGTTCACCAAGGTGCGCAATACCCGGGAACTGGGCGGTGAGGTCATTCTTCACGGTGAGACCCTGGCAGATGCTGCCGCCTATCTCGAGGAGGAGCTGATCGGGCGCCAGGGCCTTACCCTGGTTCATCCCTATGACGATGCAAAAGTCATGGCCGGTCAGGGGACCATAGCGCTGGAGATGCTGGAGCAGGCGCCAACGCTCGATACGCTGGTCATTCCGATCGGCGGCGGCGGCCTTATTGCCGGAATGGCCGTGGCCGCCAAGGGACTGCGCCCGGACATTCGCATCGTCGGTGTGGAGTCCGCGGGTTACGCGTCGGCCTACGCAGCGTTGCAGGAGGACCTGACGCTGGTGCTGGGTGGCCAGACCATTGCCGAGGGCATCGCGGTTCGTAATCTCGGCCGGCTGCCGTTGCCGGTCATTCGTACCTGCGTCGACGAGCTGATACGCGTCGAGGAAGCCGCCATCGAGCGCGCCATTGGGTTGCTGGCCAATATCGAGAAGGTCGTGGTTGAAGGTGCGGGCGCCACCGGCTTGGCGGCTCTGCTGAGCGACCCCGCGCGGTTTGTCGGACGCAAGGTCGGGCTGGTGATCTGCGGCGGCAATATCGACCCGCGATTGCTGGCCTCGGTGCTACTGCGTCAACTGGTGCACGAGCAGCGTCTGATCGGTCTGTCGATCGATATCGAGGACCGCCCAGGCTTCCTCGCGCGCGTGGCCGGGCGCATCGGTGAGTCCGGCGGCAACATTATCCAGGTGCACCATGAGCGCCTGCAGCGTGGTCATGCCAAGAACGCCACTCTGGAGGTGATGGTGGAGGCGCAGGACGAGGCCCACGCCCGCCAGATCTTCGATGATCTGCTTGCCAGTGGTTACTCAGTACGCAAGGGCACCGGTGGCATGGAGTTCGAGTAAGCTTTATCGCCCGATACCGGAGTCTGCTGTGACCCGTACGCTGAATTTGTTTGAGGCCGCGACGCGACGTTCGCGGCTGATCAAACAGGGCGATCTGACCCAGGTCATCATCGACGGCGGTGGTGCGTTTGTCGTGTTCACCCAGGATTTCACCCAGGTGCAGAAATGGGCGCAGTCCAAGGCGGCGTCGCAGAACCTGATGACGGATCGCGGGCGCGTATTCGAACAGTTCTCGGTC
>JBFJKG010000059.1:0-8870 GCA_041635075.1 Solimonas sp. | reverse complement strand
GAGTTCACTTCGACTCCGCGTGACGGTCACCCGCTGTTCGAGGGCTTCGTCAAGGCGGCGCGTGAACACCATCTGGCCAATCAGACGGGGCAACCCGCGTCGGCCAATTCCGCCGTGAGGGCTGCATGAAACTTTGTGGACGAGAGATTGGACTCGATCAGCCGCTGTTCCTGATCGCAGGTCCCGACACCCTGGAGTCCGAGCAGCTGGCGCTCGACGTTGCGGGCCATATCAAGCCGCTGGCCGACAAGCTCGGCATTCTGTACATCTTCAAGGGTTCCTTCGACAAGGCGAATCGTAGCTCGCACAAGAGCTACCGTGGCCCGGGCCTGGAAGAGGGTCTGAAGATCATGGAGAAGGTCAAAAAGCAGATCGGCGTACCGGTATTGACTGACGTGCATGAGGACACACCGCTGGCCGAGGTTGCCAGTGTGATCGACGTCATCCAGACGCCCGCTTTTTTGTGTCGCCAGACCAACTTCATGCAGAGCGTGGCGCGCACCGGTCGGCCGATCAACGTCAAGAAAGGCCAGTTCATGTCGCCCTGGGAAATGGGCAACGTGATCGAGAAAATGACTGCGGTGGCGCCGCATCAGTTCATGCTGTGCGAACGCGGCTTCTCGTTCGGCTACAACAATCTGGTGGCGGACATGCGGGGGCTGGCCATCATGCGCAAGTACGCGCCGGTGGTGTTTGACGGCACCCACACCGTGCAGTTGCCGGGCGGACAGGGTACCGCCTCCGGTGGTATGCGCGAGATGATTCCGGTACTGGCCCGTGCCGCCGTTGGCGCGGGCATCGCAGGCCTGTTCATGGAGACCCATCCCAAGCCGGATGAAGCGCTCTGTGACGGACCCAACTCGCTGCCGCTGACGCACATGGCTGCGCTGCTCGAGACCCTGGTGGAACTCGACCGAGTGGTCAAGAAGTCGGGCCTGCTGGAGCAACAGCTCAGCTGATCGCGGCTTGCAGCGAAAACAAAAAGGGCGGCTCCAAGGAGCCGCCCTTTTTTGTTGGCGCGCTGTCTAGTGTCGACGACGGCGTAGCGCTGCGGCACCAAACAAGGGCAGCAATAGCAGCCCACCGAACGCACCGCCGCCGAAGCGGCCGCCGTCGGTGCTGCCACCACCGGTGCTGCCGCCACCGTCGCCACCGGTGCCGCCACCAGTTCCTGGGGTCGGGCTGGGAATGCCGCTGCCGCCAGCCTTGCAGCTGAATACGGTGGTGTCGTCGATGTACCAGCCGCGATTTCCGCCGCAGCCGTCATTGCCAAACTCCCAGCGGAACCGGATCTTGTCGCCGCTGGCTGCGCCCAAGGCGGCAATATCGACCACGGTGACCCCCCAACTGCCGGTTGACTCGCCCTGGTCGGAGCCGCTCCAGGCGGCTTGGCCTGCCATCGGGTTGGTATTGTTGAAGATCGGATCCGGTGTGCCGGGAATCAACGGGCCGTCATTGAGCACGCTGCTATGGCCGTTGTAGGTAAACGCGTCGTCGGGCACCACGACGAAGTCGGCGCCGTTCAAGCTGTACTTCAGATTGCCACCGTCATAGCCGGCTTCGGATTGCATGAAGTGGCTGAAATGCAGGAAGTTGCTGGCGTCAGTGAGTGTCAGTTCGGGTGAATCCATCCAGTGCGAGCCGGATTGATCGCCGCCGACGGCACAGGTGCCACCCGTGTCGTTCAGTGCGAACGCAGCGCGCCCGCCATGAGGCGCCGGTAGTTCGCCCGTCAGTTCAAAGGCAAAGATGGCGGATTCAGTATCGCCGGTCAGGTTCTTGCCCAGAGTCCAGTCGGCAGGGAACTGACTGCCTTCCCAGTTCTGGTGAAAGCTAGGCTCGGGTGCCTGCCCTTCAGGGCACAGCGCCGGAGTGGAGTTCTCCGGCTGCAGTACGGGTATATAGCCGCACTTCTCGTGGGGACGGCTGCGCATCTCAACTGCCTGCATTGCGGCGGCAACGGCGGCGCAGTCGGCATTGCCGATGCGTTCCCCGGAATCATTTCCCAGCACGTCGTTGAGCGGTGCGCCGATCAGGTCGCGGCAGGACTGCTCCAGCGCATCGGCGTGCTGCGGGAAGTTCGTTGTGGGCGTCTGGTAGTGGGTCTGGGCATGAAAATAAATATGCGCGGCCTTGGTCATGCCGATCTTGGGGATGACCACGCCGTTGAATTCCTTGCCATCTACCAGCATCGCGTAGGCATGATTCGGCACGCCGGAGTTGGTGTGAACGCCGCCCCCGTCGCCGGTGCCGCAGTAGTAGTTCTCCGAGGTGATAACGCTGCCCGGTGACGGGGCAAACGAGAGCAGCGGCAGGTTGAGTACCGGCACGTTAACCGTAAAGTTGTCTGGATCCCACATGTCGCGGAGCAGCAGGCCCGCGGCAGTCTCGGAGAGATCTTCTCCGACGACCCAGCGGCTGCCGCCATTCTCGAAGTACTCGCCTTCGGTGAGCGTGACCCCCAACGGGCCTTCGATGCCGTTCACCAGATCGTAGGTTTCGCCAAAGATGTCGGAGTAGGCTTCGTTGAGCGCTCCGGACTGGTACTGATAGATCAGGCCGTGGGTGTACTCGGTGTAGGCATGGCTCCACTCGTGGCTGACCACGTCGTCGGCGTCGAAGCCGGGGCAATAGTTGGTGGAGGTGCCGTTCCAGTAGGCGTTCGGGCAGTTCTCGTTGATCAGATAGACGCTGCGCTGTACCTGCTCCTCCGGCGGGAGTGCGCCATCGTCATAGCCCTCGCGGCCGAACAGGTTTTTGTAGAGCGCGTAGGTGCCGCCGGCGAATATGTACAGATTGTCCGTAGGCAGGCGCGGCAGGCGTGAGGCGGGGTCGCTGGGGCCGTCACCTGTCAGCGGGATGTCCGCAGGTGCCAGCACGCTGCCCTCGGTCAGTAGCGGAGGAACGGTGGTATCCGGCGTGTAGATCTCGCGATTGAGGACGGTATGAATTTCGTTGATACGGTTGAGCAGCGCGCCGCTGTTCGCGTCGAGAATGATGCGCTCGCGTATCGCCTCGGTCTGGGCGCCTTGCACCATCGCCTCGTAGGCCAGAAGACTCTTGCCGGTGACACCTAGGAGCAAGCCGTCGCGGTAGATCATCAGGCGGCCTGATGCAATCTTCAGGCTTGATGAGTTCGGGTGCAGCTTTCCGGCGGCAGCCAGCGCACGTTGGTGCAGGCTGGCAATGCTCAACGCGGGGGTGGTGCTAAGGCCGCTGAGCCCGGGAACGAAAACGCCGTTGGTGCCGGTGATGCCGGCGTCATTCATATGTACCACGGTACGGGCACCAAACACCGGCAGACCGTTGTGCATCTGATCGAGATGCACGTGAGTGTTGCCGGCGCGGTCGCGCGTAACCCGGCGCAGGGAGAGTTCGTTGACGGCGTCGTTTACGCCGGCAATCGCGCCGTAGATGGACAGGAAGAAGCGGGCGCGCTCCAGCGGTTCGGCAATCGCGTTATCACTCAGCAGCGGCTGGCTGCCGGCCGCGTGTAGCGCAAGGTAGCTGTCGCTCAGCAGTTGCTGCTGGATCAGGTTGTTGCCCGTATTGACGCGCAGACGTGCCAGCAGGTCCGAGGTGGTGTCCAGCTTGCGCTCGGGTAGCGCGGCAGCGCCGGTCGACCAGCCAGCAGCCAGTAATGCGGCTGCAAGTGCCAGCGCGGTTGCGCCGCAAAGGGTACGGGGTGTCAACATGGTGATCCTCGGTCTTGTGAATACGTCGTAAACGCGGCCTGTAGATGCCGGGCTTTCGGCTAGGGGTGTCGCCGGAAACGCGAGTGCCCGGCAATGGACCGGGGATGCAAGCAAGTTCCGTGCAAGCGTTGTCGGCTATGGCATCCTGCCGTGACGCCGAAGCGAGTTACTCTTTAAAATACGGGACCCATACATTCAATCACATCCGGGAATCTACTCAAAATATGTCCGCCATCGTTCGCGTCAGTGCTCTTGAAATCATCGATTCCCGCGGCAATCCGACGGTCGAAGCCGAGGTCGAGCTGGAATCCGGTGCGACCGGTCTGGCGGCTGCACCCTCCGGCGCGTCTACGGGCAGTCGCGAGGCGGTGGAACTGCGTGATGGCCTGCCGAAGAAGGGCAAAGGCCGCTATCTGGGCAAGGGCGTCCTCAAGGCGGTTGCCAATGCAGAGGGGCCGATCGCCAAGGCTGTGATGGGGCTCGATGCGCAGGACCAGGGCTTGGTTGACCGCACGATGATCGAGTTGGATGGCACCGACAACAAATCCAAGCTGGGCGCCAACGCGATTCTCGCCGTCAGTTTGGCTGCAGCGAAAGCCGCGGCTGAAGAAAATTTCCTGCCGCTGTTCCGGCATCTGGGTGGCATCTCGAGCGTGACGTTGCCGGTTCCGATGATGAATGTCATCAACGGCGGAGCGCATGCCGACAACAATGTCGATATTCAGGAGTTCATGATCCTGCCTGTGGGCGCACCGAGCTTCTCGGAGTCGCTGCGCTGGGGCGCGGAGATATTCCACTCGCTGAAGGCGGTGCTGAAGGCGCGCAAGCTCAATACCGCAGTGGGGGACGAGGGCGGATTTGCGCCTGACCTGCCGTCGAATGTGGCGGCACTGGATGTGCTGCTGCAGGCGATCGAGAAGGCCGGCTACAAGCCAGGCAAGGACGTTTATCTGGGGCTGGATGTGGCCAGCAGTGAGTTCTACCAGAAGGGCAAGTACCACCTGCACGGTGAGGGTCGTTCGTTTACCAGTGAGGAGTTTGCCGACTATCTCGCAGGAATCTGCAGCAAGTACCCGGTCATTTCGATCGAGGATGGCTGTGCAGAAGGCGACTGGAAGGGGTGGAAGATCCTGACCGAGAAGCTCGGTAACAAGGTGCAGCTGGTGGGTGACGACCTGTTCGTCACCAATACCAAGATTCTGGCCGAGGGCATCATTCGCGGCGTGGCCAATTCGATACTGATCAAGCCCAACCAGATCGGAACCCTGACCGAGACCCTGGAGGCGATCCAGATGGCAACCGATGCGGGTTATTCGAGCGTGGTCAGCCATCGCTCCGGCGAAACCGAAGACGCGACCATTGCCGATATCGCGGTCGGCACCTCGGCCAGCCAGATCAAGACCGGCTCGTTGTGCAGGTCCGACCGGATGGCCAAGTACAACCAGCTGCTGCGTATCGAGCGCATGCTGGGCAAACGGGCCCGGTATCCGGGCGCTGGTGCATTTCCGGTGGTTCTGTAAACTTTGCCTATGGGGAGTCGAACCGCTCTTGGGGTGCTCGGTGCGCTACTGCTGGTTCTGCAGTGGCGGCTGTGGATCGCTGACGGTGGTATCTCCCACACTGCAAGACTGAAAGCAGAATCGCAGCAGCTGCAGGAAGATAATCTTCGCTTGGTCGCGCGCAACGCAGCACTGGACGCCGAGGTTACCGATCTCAAGTCCGGTGTTGCGGCGACCGAGGGTAGGGCGCGCACTACGCTGGGTATGATCAAGGAAGGCGAAACCTTCTACCTGGTCGTACAACCCTGAATTCCACGCAACGCGTGCCGTCCGATACGCGCAATGGTGCGCGCAATATCCCGCGATACTGGGCCGTCATTCCGGCTGCGGGTGGTGGCACTCGCATGGGGTCCGGCCGACCCAAGCAGTATCTGCAGTTGCGGGAACGCGCGCTGCTGGAGTGGAGCGTCGCTCCGTTTCTGCAGGCCGAGTGGGTAGACGGTGTCGTGCTGGTGTTGGCGAGGAACGACACCGAATATGCGCGGCTGCCCATCGCCAGACACCCTAGGGTCGTGGTCACGGTCGGCGGTGCGGCTCGCGCTGATTCCGTGCGCGCCGGTCTTGATGTGGTTGCCGAGCGCACCAGTGGCTTCAGGGAGGTCTTTGTTCTGGTGCATGACGCCGCGCGGCCGTGTCTGCAGACCGCCGACATCGAGCGCTTGTGCGAGGACGCCGACGACCAGCACGGCGGCATCCTGGCTCTGCCAATGACCGATACGCTGAAACGCGCCAAGCAGAACAAGGTCGCGGAAACAGTGGATCGGGCGTTCTACTGGCGCGCGCAGACCCCGCAGCTATTTCGTCTTGATCTGTTGCGCGATGCACTGGTGGCCAGCGCCGAGAGGGGGCTGGAGGTGACCGACGAGGCCAGCGCCATGGAGCGCGCGGGCTACAAGCCACGCCTGGTGCGGGGGCGCGAGTCCAATATCAAGGTCACCTACCCGGAGGATCTGCGTCTGGCGGAGTTCTGGCTGACGCAGCATTAACCCGGAAGCGATTGTCGGGCGTAACATCCACCGAATTTCCAAGGAATGACAGGCATGGATCCGGATACTACGGGCACGCAGCGGCGCAGGGGCATCTACTGGCTGCCGAATCTGTTCACCACCGGCACGCTGTTTGGCGGGTTCTACGCCATCGTCATGGCAATGTCCGGCCGTTTCGAGGCTGCCGCGATCGGCATCATGGTGGCCATGTTTGCAGACGGCCTTGACGGACGGATTGCGCGGCTGACCAATACCCAGAGCGATTTCGGCAAGGAGTACGACTCGCTATGCGACATGGTCGCATTCGGCGTGGCGCCGGCGATCGTCATCTATGCGTTCTCCCTGCGCTACCTGGGCGACTATCAGTGGCTGGGCGGCAAGCTGGGTTGGGTGATTGCGTTTACGTATACGGCGTGCGCGGCCTTACGTCTTGCGCGCTTCAATGTGCTGTCGGCCATTGCCAGCTCCAACAAGGATTTCTATGGCGTACCCAGCCCCGCGGCCGCCGCGGTCATTGCCTTCTTTGTATGGAGTTGCGTGGACAGCAGCCACTCGCTGTTTTCATGGATTTCCGGGCGAGTGCCGTTTACCGGACGCGACGTGCTGTGGCTGGCTGCGCCATTGACCCTGCTGACCGCCGTGTCGATGGTTTCCAATTTTCGCTACAACAGCTTCAAGAAGCTGAACCTGACCGAGCGCACCCGATTCCTTCCGTTTGCGGCGGTCGTTGGACTATTCGCGCTGGTCATGATCGACCCCCCCCGCATCCTGTTCCTGGTGTTCTTCGGGTACGCCTTGTCGGGCCCGGCAGCCGTGCTGTGGAGGCGCTTCCGACCGGCAAGGCCCGCCTAGCGGCGTTGTCTTGGCGTTTCGGCAGGCGCATAATGCGGAGCATGTGTTTCAGCAACGGCCAAAATGCATCAGTGTCTGCGGCGTCCTGCCGCGGCCGGCCGTCGGTTGCGCTTCTAGCCGGTCTCTTGCTTCTGCCGTAAGGCAGACCATCAGCCGCGCCCGCACGGGGCCGAAACCGTGCATACCCAAGCCCCGAATGAAACCACCCGCTGCATGCTGCGGCACTGCGTCCGCAGGCGGCTGAACCGGCGAGGAGCCCCGCCATGGCCATGTTGAAGAACCCCTCACAGAAGTATCGTCCTTTCGCCCCCGTGCATCTGCGTGACCGCAGCTGGCCTGACGCGGTCCTCAGCACGGCACCGATCTGGCTGTCCACTGACCTGCGCGATGGCAATCAGGCGCTGATTGAGCCGATGAATCGGGAGCGCAAGCTGCGCATGTTTGAGCAACTGATCAAGATCGGCTTCAAAGAGATCGAGATCGGCTTTCCCAGTGCGTCGCAGACCGAGTTCGATTTTCTGAGGCACCTGATTGAGGAAGACCTCATTCCGGATGATGTCTGGATTCAGGTGCTGACACCTGCGCGCGAGCCGTTGATCCGCCGCACTTTCGAGGCCTTGAAAGGGGCCAAGCGCGCCATCGTTCACTACTACAACGCGACGGCGCCGGTCATGCGTCGTGTCGTTTTCGACATGAGCCAGGACCGGGTTCTGGATGAACTGGCCGTGGCCCATGCACGGTTGGTTAGGCAACTGGCCGACGAGCGGCCCGAAACCGATTGGCGCTTCGAGTACTCCCCCGAGATGTTCTCGGGCACCGAACTGGATTTTTCCAAGCGAGTGGTCGACGCAGTGGTCGATGCAATCGGGGCTACCGCAGAGAAGCCGGTCATCATCAACCTGCCGTCAACGGTGGAGCACTCGACGCCGAATATCTTCGCCGACATGATCGAGTGGATGCATCGCAATGTCGCGCGGCGCGATGCCATCATCCTGTCGGTACATCCGCACAATGACCGCGGTACCGGTACTGCCGCCGGCGAGTTTGCGCTGATGGCTGGCGCTGATCGGGTCGAGGGCTGCCTGTTTGGCAACGGCGAGCGTACCGGCAACGTTGATATCGTCAACATCGCCCTGAATCTCTACACGCAGGGTGTGGATCCGGGCCTGGATTTTTCCAGCATCGACGAAGTGCGCCACTGTGTTGAGTACTGCAATCAGCTGCCGGTACATCCACGCCACCCGTACGTCGGAGATCTGGTTTTTACGTCGTTCTCCGGCTCCCATCAGGACGCCATCAAGAAGGCGTTTGCCGCGCGCAAGGAGGGCGATATCTGGGAAATGCCCTACCTGCCGATCGACCCGGTTGATCTGGGCCGCAGCTACGAGGCGGTAATCCGTGTCAACTCACAGTCGGGCAAGGGCGGTATCTCCTATCTGTTGGAGACGGAGTACGGCTTTGTTCTGCCGCGACGCTTGCAGATCGAGTTCAGCCAGATTGTGCAGGAAGCCATGGATGAAAGCGGCAAGGAGATGAGTGCCGCCGATATCGGCGCGCTGTTTGAACAGGCATATCTTGCGGTACCACAGCCCTATGCGTACGTCGCGCATCATCTGGTCGAAGATTCGACCCGAAATCAGGTCGATCTGAAAACCGAGGTCAGTGTGCACGGGCGCCCGCAGAAGCTCAGCGGCAAGGGCAACGGACCCATCGACGCCTTTATCGCCGGCCTGTCGACGGTAGTCGGTGAGACGATCACCGTGCTTGACTACCATGAG
>JBFJKG010000058.1:0-8917 GCA_041635075.1 Solimonas sp. | reverse complement strand
GGCGCAACACCGGCATAATGCCGAAGACGATCCCTCAGGAGCCCACGTGGAAACCCTCACCGACCGTACCGCCCCCGTACTACCGCTGCGCGATGTGGTCGTATTCCCGCATATGGCCATCCCCCTGTTTGTGGGGCGGGAAAAGTCGATCAAGGCGCTGTCAGCGGCCATGCAGGATGACAAGCGCATCTTGCTGGTCGCGCAGCGCACCGCAGATACCGACGAGCCCCGCGAGGAGGATCTGTATCGCGTTGGCACCCTGGCCAGCATCCTGCAGATGCTCAAACTGCCCGACGGCACGGTAAAGGTGCTGGTCGAAGGCGTGCGTCGCGCGCGTATCAGCAGCTTTGACATGGACGGCGTCTTCCTTACGGCCGAATGCCAGCCGTTGCCCGAAGACAAGGAAACGGTCACCGATGACAAGGAGATCGACGCGCTCAGCCGCTCGCTGCTGACGCAGTTCGAGGGCTATTCCAAGCTCAACAAGAAGATTCCTGCGGAGCTGTTGCCGTCGCTGGCGAGCATGGACTCGCCCGGGCGTCTGGCCGATACCGTTGCCGCGCACCTGAATCTGAAGCTGGAAGACAAGCAGGCGGTGCTTGAGATTGACGAGCCCAGGCGGCGCATCGAGCATGTGATGGCGCAGCTCGAGAACGAGATTGATGTCGCGCAGATTGAGAAGAAGATTCGGTCGCGCGTGAAGCAGCAGATGGAGAAGAATCAGCGCGAGTACTACCTCAACGAGCAGATGAAGGCGATCCAGAAGGAGCTCGGTGACAGTGAGGACGCGCCCAATGAACAGGATGAGCTGGCCAACAAGATCGACAAGGCCGGCATGCACAAGGAAGCCAAGGCCAAGGCGATCGCCGAGTTCAACAAGCTGAAGATGATGCCGCCGATGTCGGCGGAAGCCACGGTAGTCCGCAACTATCTGGATACGCTCACTGCGTTACCTTGGAAGAAGCGCACCAAGATCCATATCGATCTGGATCTGGCGCAGACCAAGCTTGATGAGGACCACTACGGTCTGGAGAAGGTCAAGGAACGCGTCATCGAGTATCTGGCGGTGCAGGCGCGGATCAAGAAGCTCAAGGGGCCGATCCTGTGCTTGGTCGGTCCTCCGGGTGTGGGCAAGACCTCGCTGGGTCGCTCCATCGCTGAGGCGGTGAACCGCAAGTTTGTGCGCATGAGCCTGGGCGGCGTTCGTGACGAGGCCGAGATCCGCGGACATCGGCGCACCTATATCGGCTCGATGCCCGGCAAGATCGTGCAGAACATGAGCAAGGTCGGGGTCAAGAACCCGCTGTTCCTGCTCGACGAGATCGACAAGATGGCCATGGACTTCCGTGGTGATCCCAGTTCGGCCCTGCTCGAAGTGCTGGACCCCGAGCAGAACGCCACGTTCCAGGATCATTACCTCGAGGTCGAGTTCGACCTGTCGGACGTGATGTTCATCGCTACCGCCAACACGCTGAATATTCCGGGTCCGTTGCTGGACCGCATGGAAGTGATTCGCCTGCCGGGCTATACCGAGGATGAGAAGCTCAACATCGCGCGCCAGTATCTGCTGCCCAAGCAGATGAAGAACAACGGCCTCAAGGATGGCGAGCTGACGGTGAGCGACGATGCGATACGTGCGGTGATACGTACCTATACGCGAGAGGCGGGTGTGCGCAGCGTTGAGCGCCTGATGAGCAAGATCTGCCGCAAGGTTGTCAAGCAGTTGCTGAGCAAGAACGGTGGCAGCAGCGTGGACGTCACGCCCGAGAATCTGGATACGTATCTGGGAGTGCCGCAGTACCGTTATGGTCGCGCCGAAGAGAAGAACCAGGTGGGCCAGGTCACCGGCCTGGCGTGGACCGAGGTGGGTGGCGAACTGCTGACCATCGAAGCGGCACTGGCGCCTGGCAAGGGCAAGCTGACGCAGACCGGTTCGCTCGGCAACGTCATGCAGGAGTCGATTCAGGCGGCGCTAACCGTGGTGCGCTCGCGGTCCAGCGCGCTTGGTATTGATCCGAAATTCTATGAGTCCAACGACCTGCACGTGCATGTGCCCGAAGGGGCCACCCCCAAGGATGGTCCGTCAGCAGGTATCGCGATGTGCACGTCGCTGGTCTCGGCGCTCACCGGTATTCCGGTGCGGGCTGATGTGGCGATGACCGGTGAAATCACCCTGCGAGGCGAGGTATTGCCAATTGGGGGGCTCAAGGAAAAGCTGTTGGCCGCACAGCGCGGCGGCATCCAGACCGTGGTGATTCCGCGCGATAACGTCAAGGACCTCGCGGATATCCCCGAATCCGTCAAGGCCACTCTCAACATCGAGCCGGTGCGTTGGGTGGACGAAGTCCTGAAGATCGCGCTGGAGCGCCAGCCGACGCCGCGCGCCGAGGAACCGGCGCCGGTTGCAGCCGACGACAAGAAGACAGAAGCCGCACGCGCGCACTGAACCGGCGCTGGTCGTCCAATCGGTCCGGTTTCCGGATCGGTTGGACCTCAGCGGTGCTCAGCTTTCGATATGTAGCTTGAGGCGCCGCCCGACACGTAGCGAGGCCTTGGAGTTCAGTCCGTTCCAGCCCGCCACTTCGCGCACCGAGACCTGGTAGCGACGAGCGATCACCCATAGCGACTCGCCCGGCTTCACGACATGTTCAACTACCGTCGGCATCGGCAGCGGTGGGTAGTCGCCGGCAGCCAGCACCATGCGCAGTCTGGCGGCATCAGCGGGCGGCAGCAGCAGTACGGTCTTGCCAGTGGTGTTGTCAGCCTGATTGAGGCCCGGATTGTAGCGATCGAGGCGCGCCGCCGGGATGCGTGCATCGCGCGCAGCCTGACTGAGATTGACGGCCTGGGGCAGGCGCACCATCTCCGCCGCCTGACGATTGCGGATCGGTGGCAGCTGCACGCCAAAGCGTTGCGGCTGCTTGATCAGCAGGGCTACGCCCAGCAGGCGCGGGACGTGGTCGCGGGTCTCTCGAGGCAGTTGCAGATCCCAGAAATTCCGCGTGTCCTGCTTGCGCATGGCGCCGGCCAGTCGCGCATCGCCGACGTTATAGGCCGCAACCGCGAGGAGCCAGTCGTCAAACCGGCTGTGCAGGCCTTGCAGATAGGAAAGCGCGGCACGGGTGCTGGCAACCGGATCGCGCCGTGCATCGTAGTTTGCGGTCTTGGCCAGGCCCAGCGCGCGGCTGGTCCACGGCACGAACTGCCAGAGTCCGCGTGCACGCCGGTGGGAGTTGGCGTGCGGGTTGAAGCCGGACTCCACCGCCGGCAACAGTGCCAGTTCCAGCGGCATTTCGCGCAACTCCACCGCCTCGACGATGTACCACAGGAACGGCTCGGCTCTCGCCAGCATGTCACTGAACGCTTCCGGATTCCGGGCGTAGCGACGCGCCCAGATCACGGTTTCAGGATGTTCCGGATCAACGATGCGCATGCCGGCCGCAACCCGTGGCCAGATAAGTCCTTCACTGCTGCCGGCGCTGATCGCTGGTGGGCTGCAAATCCCCGCCAGGATCAGGGCCAGGATGGCCCAAATCTGTTTCACGCTATTCCCCCAACCGTGCCGCGATGCGGTGGCGGCGCCCCCAAGCGCCGACCCGCAGGTCCTATAGTCCTGACTTTAGGTCAAATGTTACAGGCTGTCACCCCTGCCAAATGGTAGGTCAGGGCAGGTCGGTGCCGCGGAAGCCATCCTTCCAGCGGCGCAGGGCGGCAAACACCTGCGCATCAGTGGCCAGCTCGGTTGCGGCCCAGGTCTCTGCTGACTTCCTGACGGTGGGTGCATCGACGCGAAGAAACGGATTGCTGGCGCGCTCCAGCCCGATGTCGGTCGGCAGGCTGGGCAGATTCCTTGCACGCAGCTCACGGACTGCGGTGATACGGGCTCGCAGCGCCGGGTTGTCGGGTTCAACGGCCCATGCAAATGCCAGATTGGAGAGGGTGTATTCGTGGGTGCAGTACACCGGGGTCTGCGCCGGCAGTGCGGCCAGGCGAGTCAGCGCGGCATGCATCTGTTGCGCCGTGCCTTCAAACAGTCGCCCGCAGCCGGCAGAGAACAAGGTGTCGCCGCAAAACAGCAGGCCGTTCTCCGCCTCGCTGGACGGCGCGCTGTAGTAGGCAATATGGCCCAGGGTATGGCCGGGCAGCTCGAGAACGGAAAATGTCGTGCCCAAGACCTCTATGCGGTCGCCCTCCTTCAGGGCTTGCGTGAGGCCGGGGATGCGGGGGGCTTCGGCCGCCGGGCCATAGACCGGCATGTCGTGGGTCGCCAGCTGAGGCAGACCGCCGATGTGATCCGGATGCCAGTGCGTGATCAATATGCCGGCCAGATTCAGGCCCTTACTCGCCAGGGTGGCGCGCACCGGGACGGCGTCTCCGGGGTCAACCACCACGGCGGAACTGCCACGGACCAGCAGCCAAAGATAGTTGTCGGTGAAGGCAGGGATGGCGTGGACGTCGATCATCGTTAGACTGTAACTCAGGATCGCGTCACCGAGGCTCAAGCCATGCCGAACTCCCGACTGCAGCAGCGCACGCGCGCGCTGGACCGCGTGTCGCTGGAAACCTGGAATCGCTCGTCCCGCGGGCAGCGCCTGCTGGCATTGGAGACCCGTGAATTGTCGCGCCTGTTGCCCGACATATTTGGTCGGCATGTTCTTCAGATTGGCAACTGGGGCGTTGGCGATGGCCTGATTGCCTGTGCGGAAACCCTGCATCACGCCGTGCTCGGCCCGCTGCATGAAGCCGGTGTGTCCGCGGTCATCGAGCATGGGCGCCTGCCGCTGTTGTCCAAGAGCGTGGACGCAGTGGTGCTGCCACATACGCTGGAGTTCACGGACTCGCCCCATCCGCTGCTGCGCGAGATCAACCGCGTACTCAATGACCGTGGGCGTCTGTTCCTCCTCGGCTTTTCGCCCTGGAGTCCGTGGGTCTGGCGCACCCGGCTGGGGCTGCGGTATCGCGCGTTTCCTTCCGGGGCTCGCTTCTACAGCGTCAATCGGGTTACAGACTGGCTTGAGCTGCTGGACTTCGAGGTCGCAGAAGTGCGTCGCTTCGGTGTGGGCTTTCCGTGGCTGGCGCCGCGGTCCGTAGGCCAGGGCTGGAGCGCGGGTTCGCTGCTGTCCCCCTTGGCGGAAACCTACCTGCTGGTGGCGCGCAAGCGCGTGCTGCCGGTCAATTTCATCGGTCGCGCCCAGCGGGCGCAGATCAAGCCGATGGTGGGGGTCGGTCTGCCGGCTGCCCAGCGGGGCTCCCTTGATCAAGAGCCGAACTGAAGCGGGCACCGCCGCTACAATGCCGGCCTTTCAGTTTGCACGCGGGGCAGAGCATTGAAGCAGGTGGTGATTCATACCGATGGCGCCTGCAAGGGCAATCCGGGTCCTGGTGGGTGGGGCGCATTGCTGGAATGCGCCGGCCAGCAGCGCCGACTCAAGGGTGGCGAAGCGCTGACGACGAATAACCGCATGGAGCTGATGGCCGCCATCCAGGCGCTAGAAGCACTGAAGGAACCCTGCGCCGTTACCCTGTGTACGGATTCGTCCTATGTGATGCAGGGACTGACGGAGTGGATGCCGGCCTGGAAGCGCCGCGGCTGGCGCACAGCGAGCAATCAACCGGTCAAGAATCAGGACCTGTGGCAGCGACTCGACACCGCCGCCGCCCGCCATCAGGTGCAGTGGCAGTGGGTCAAGGGCCACGCCGGGCATCCGGGCAATGAAGAAGCGGATCGCCTTGCCAACGAAGGCGTGATGCTGGCGTCCGTCGCCTGATGATGATCGGCTGAACTCTGAATCTGTCTACCACGCACTGACTGCCGCCATGCGCCAAATTGTCCTCGATACCGAAACTACCGGCCTGGAAGTCGAACTCGGCCATCGCATCATCGAGATTGGCTGTGTGGAGCTGACGAACCGGCGGACGTCGAACAACAACTGGCATCGCTACCACAACCCGGGGCGGGCGATTGATCCCGGCGCTGAGGCGGTACATGGTCTTAGCGCGACGTTTCTGGCAGACAAACCGCCGTTCTCCGAGGCGGCCGCGGAACTTTGGAAATATCTGGCGGGCGCTGAACTGATCATTCACAACGCGCCTTTCGACCTCGGATTCCTCAACCGCGAGTTTGAGCTCGTTGGCATGACCCAGCGGCTGGAGGAGGTCTGCAAGATCACCGATACCGTGAAGCTGGCGCGCAAGCTGCATCCGGGACAGAAGGTGAATCTGGACGCCTTGTGCAAACGCTACAGCGTCGACAACTCGAATCGCGGGTTCCACGGCGCATTGCTTGATGCGCAATTGCTGGCCGAGGTGTATCTGGCAATGACCGGTGGCCAGAGCCGGCTGGGACTGGAGGAGGGTGACGCCGGAGGTGTGCGGCGGCACGCACGCTTTGTTGACCTGCTGGCCCCGCCTGACGTGCCGCTGCCGGTATTGAAGGCGGCGGATGCCGAGTTGGCAGCTCACCGCGCCCGCCTGCAGGCGATTGCCGCCAAGGGTCAGTGTCTGTGGCGGAGCGATCTGCCTGAGTAGCCTCGTCCGCCGTAACGCTCAGGTTTTGCGCGCCAGCGCGGTGATCGACTCGAAGTAGGGCGCTCGCGCCTCGCGCGAAGTGACGCGGCAGGACTCCACAT
This sequence comes from Solimonas sp., assembly GCA_041635075.1. Classification (GTDB taxonomy): domain Bacteria; phylum Pseudomonadota; class Gammaproteobacteria; order Nevskiales; family Nevskiaceae; genus Solimonas. The sequence goes on along the minus strand of JBFJKG010000058.1, from coordinate 2,288 downwards.
GCAACCCGCAGGCGGTCAGCAGCTTCTTCAGCGTCGCCGGCGTCGTCCCAAGGTTGACATGGTCGTAGGCGCGCATGGTTTCCTCGTGCGCATGCTCGGCTAGCGCAGCGATGACGACGCGTCCGTTCGGGCGCAGCAGGCGGGCGGCTTCGGCCAGCACCTTCTTCGGTTCGCGCGTATAGGCCAGCGCATGCATCAGGAATACATGGTCGCAACTGGCATCGGCCAGCGGCAGTGCGTGCATGTCAGCGTCGATGAAGCGGACGTTCGGAACATGATTCAGGCGTTTGCGCGCCGCCGCCAGCACGGTGGCGCTGATATCGACGCCGGTCACGCTGCGGGCGCGAGTCGCCAGCATTTCGCAGAGCACACCATCGCCGCAGGCAAGATCGACGACGTCGCCGAGGTCCAGCAGGCCGATCAAGGCGTGGGCATTGGCTTCCCAGGTGCGGCCTGGGGAGTAGTGCAGTTCCATGCGGCCTGCCACTGATTCGGCCCAGGTCTGACCATGCTTGCGAGCGGCAACCAGCTGCTCGGCGCGTTCGCGGTCCAGACGCAGCTGCGCATCCGACAGGCTGGCGCGCAGCAGGGTCCACAACTCGGTCGCCGCACCGTCGCTACCGGTTGCGGAATAGAACGAAGCATTGCCGGCACGTTTGTCCTGCACCAGCCCAGCGCGCTTGAGGCGGGCCAAGTGGGTGGAGACGCGGCTCTGCGCCATGGCCGTTACCTCGGTCAGCTCGGCCACCGAAAGTTCATGCGCCTCCAGCAGCAGCAGCAGGCGCAGGCGGCTGGCGTCTGAAAGCAGGCTACACAGCTCGGTCGTTTGGTCGAGGGACAGGCTCATGCGGATAGGCGGATGAAGATGACCGCATTGTGACCGCCGCGCCGGCAAACAAAAAGCCCGCCGGGTGGCGGGCTTGAATGATGCGGGATTGATCAGGACTTGGAAGTTTCTGTTTCCGACAGGCCCAGACCCATTTGTGTGCTGGGATCCTCCCCCGGCGTGATTCCCGCCTTTTCCGCCTCCTTCTTGCCGGCCGACGTCGCCAGAAATGCCCGCGACAGCGGCGAGGGCGTGATGTCGTGGACGGCCGCAATGACCGGCGCCGCGGCCTCACGCACATTGTGCTCGACAGTGGCGGCTACAGCGCGGGCACGGGTCTCCACTTTCTTGACCTGGGCACGGGCCTTGGTTTCCACCTTCTTGACCTGGGCGCGTGCCTTGGTTTCGACCTTCTTGACCTGCGACTTGGCCTTGGCCACGTCCTTCTTGACGGACTTCTGCGCCTTGGCGACCGACTTCTTGACCTTGGCGACGGCCTTTTTGGCCTGTGCCTGAACCTTCTTGGCCTTGGCGGCCGGCTTCTTGCTGGCGGCTTTCACCGCTTTCTTGGCCTTGGCCTCAACCTTGCGGGCCTTGGATTTCACGGAAGCGACTGCCTTCTTTGCCGATGCTTTGACGTTCTTGGCCTTGGCCTTCACGGTGGCGAGCCTGCTCTTCGTCGAGGGCTTTTTGGCGGCCACTTTCTTGGCCGCGGGCTTCTTGACGGCCACCTTCTTTGCTGCGGGTTTCTTCGCGGCCTTAGCGCCGCCTTTCTTCGCGGACTTCTTCATAAGCGTGACAAGCTCCATACGAGTTGCGGCCACTATGGCCAGGGATTTGCGTTCATTGGTAATGACGCGTTGAACCAGCGGCCGCAGCAGCGACCACTGCTGCCGGACGTTGATGAAAGTGAGGCTGCGCTCTGGCGCAGCAAAGACGCGAGCGCTCGGGATTCGGCGTGCGGATCAGGCGTGCAGGCTGCTGACGAGCGCCATGGCCAAATGAGTTTGCGGCTCCGCTGGGCGCGTTCGCCCAGTCCCGCAGTGGCCGCAGTAATGCGGTGCAGGCGATTGAATCGGGATATGACCTCAGACAGCCGCTCATGGCCTGCCACCCAACCCCCTTGACTTTTCCCCCGAAAAGTAGTGCCCGAGTCTAGGCTTGCGCCGCGAGGCTTGTCAAAAAATCGCCATTGCTTCAGCGATGTACGGCTGCCGGCGGCGCGGGAACCTTGAAATATGCGGGCGCTACCCCAAGGCCGGAATGCGACCCCTGCGGCCCGGCAAATGCCTTGCCCGCTATTGGTTTACGCCCCAGCGGGCGGGGGCTATGATTGCCGGCCTTTTCTTTCCGGGCGCAGCCAATTTTCAGCGCCGGCTGCGCAAAACCCTCTTTTTCATCAACGAGGTAAGCAAGCCATGTACCAAGGGCAGTCCATCAAGGTCAGCACGCTCGACGGCGG
>JBFJKG010000057.1:0-9012 GCA_041635075.1 Solimonas sp. | reverse complement strand
GGCGTCTGCTTCCTCGATGAGAGCCACCAGATCTCGGGTGCCGTCATGGAAGTGCTGATGGAGGCGCTCGACAACGGCCAGTACCTGCCGTATGGCGCTTCCGCCAAACAGCCTCTGGACTCGGCGTTGCTGTTTGCCAGCAACCGCAGCTGGAGCCAGTTGCAAGCCGCGGTCAATCTCGATGAGTTCACACGTCTCGGCGCGGCGATCATTCAGGTCCCTCCGCTCGCCGAGCGCGAGGAGGACATGATCGCAGTCGCGGCAACGACGCTGGCACGGCTTGCCACACGCTGCCGTAGTTGGATGCCCCCGGAAGGGTGCACGGCCGAGGCCTGGTCACGCCTGCGGGACGCTCGCTGGCACGGCAATGTTCGCGGGCTGATCCGCGTGCTCGAATCCGCGTTCGTCGATACCGCCTGCGAGCCGGGGAATCCGCTGATCGAAGTATCCGCAGTCGAGCAGGGCCTTCTGCGCTGGGAACCGAAGTCGCATCACAGTTACGCGCTGTACGCTGCTGCCTGACGCACATCGGCTGCGCGGTATCGAACTGGCAGGCCACGGCCAGGCTGGGCTAGGCTCAACACCCGATTTTCAACCCGAGCACCGTGTGCCCTGTAGCGACGTCCGCCTCGACAAGTGGCTGTGGGCAGCCCGCTTCCACAAGACGCGCAGCCTGGCCAAGGCGGCCATCGACAGTGGTCACGTTCGCTGCGCCGGCGAGCGTTGCAAAGCGGGCAAAAACGTTCAGCCGGGCATGCGATTACGCATCCGTCAAGGCCACTCCGAGATCGAGATCGATGTCCTGGCCCTGTCCGAGCAGCGTCGGGGCGCGGCCGAGGCACGCCTGCTGTACGTGGAAACAGCCGCCAGCATGGAGCAACGCGAGCGCGCCGCGCTGGCGCGACAACTAGCCGCGCCCGCCGTCAGCGACGAGCGACCGACCAAGAAGCAGCGGCGCGATCTGCGGCGCTTCAAAAGCATGTTGTCGGAGTAGCTGGCACGATGCTGCGGGCCATCATCGCAGGTCTGTTGCTGGTATTGATCGGCGGCTGCGCGCACAGACCGTTGGCGCAATCCGCAGCCGCGGCGCAGGTCGGCATCAGCGACGGCGTCCTTTGGTACACCGGCGCGTTTGCCGAGGCCGCCTCGCTGCGCCAGCTGTTCTCGCTCTACGACCAGCAATCCACGCCACCGAACCGGCTACGCATCCACTCCCCGGGCGGTGACGTCGCGTTGGCTTTGCAACTGGGCGAGTGGATTCTGGCCAAGCGTCTCGATGTCGAAGTCGTGGATGAGTGCGCCTCCTCATGCGCCAATTACGTGTTCATCGCCGGTCAGCGCAAATTCCTGCATCCGGACAGTGTGCTGATGTGGCACGGCGGCGCATTTCAGCAGTCGCTGGAAGATGATGCCATCGAGCGCGGCCCCACAGTCGTCAAGGCTCTGCAGGCTTGGCGTCAGCGCGAGCTCGCATTCTTCGAGCGGGCCGGGGTCAACCCCCTTATTACCGTGTACGGCCAGCTTCCGGACTGGGCGCCGGCAGTTACTACTGGCGGCTACTCGGGTTACGACTACACGCTTGACCATATGGGTTACTTCGGCGTGCGCGACATTGAGGAGATCGGCGGCCGCTGGCAACCGCAGAATCTGCGGCCCGAAGCCCGGGTCCTGCGGATCGCCGTGGATCCCGCGCTGCTGAATTCCGTGCAGCTAAAGCCCGCCGCAGAATGATCAAGGCCCCATCCGCCGATATCAGCGGACGGGGCCTTGAGCGTCCGGCTTAGCCTTCCGTGTCGGTCTTCAGCCGCAGATCACTGCGAACATCCTTTACCCCTTTGACGCGCTTGGTCACGTCTACCGCCTGGGCAATCTGTGCTGACGACGTGGCAAAGCCTGAAAGCTGCACCACACCGTTCAGGGTCTCGACATTGACGTCCAGCGAGTTGAGGTTCTTCTCCGCCAGCAACGCGGCCTTGACCTTGGTGGTCAGCGCGGCGTCGGCGGCGTACTGACCGACATCACTGGCAACCTGCTTCGGGGTGGACTCGGCCATCGCACCCAACGGGGCAGCGGCCATGGCAACAAAGCTCGCGACTGCAATTATTTTCAGGTTCATCGACACTCTCCTTGTGCAAATCGATTCCCGCATCGGCCAGGCATGCACCGAAGGGTGAATCGGTTGAAATGCGATCGCCACACACTGCAGAGACCGCTCCAGACGTGCCTCAAACAAGAGCGCACTACAGCCTGATTGAAGCTGTGCCGGCAGTCTGCTGCGTGGGCAATGAACTCGTACTGAACCCGGCACCCTGCCCTGCCGTTCTTTGCTTATGCTTTTTGAACGCAGGCTGACCGGTGGGCCTCGGGTGATCGCTACAATGGCGGCCGATTCGCCCAAGACGCACCTACGGACTTACCGAAGTGACCATTGCCGAGCTTCCCATTGCCAACGCCGCCGGGCTGTCCGAAGAGGACATCGCCGAGCTGAATCGGCGTTACGCCCCGCTGCACTTCGAGGAGCGACTGCAGCAGCTCTATCGTGACTTTGATCCAGACAAGGTACTGGTCACGTCGTCGTTCGCGGCGACCTCCGCCTATTTCCTGCACATCGTCTCGCGGATGCGTGCTTCGCAGCGTATCGCCTTCATCGATACCGGATTTCATTTTGCGGAAACCATTGCCTACAAGCAGTACCTGATCGACCTCTTTGGGCTCGATGTATTCGACGTCAAGGCGGAAGACTGGCAGCACCAGTTCACTGTTGATGACCGCACCTACGAAAAGAGTCCGGATTTCTGCTGCTCGGTGAACAAGGTGCAGCCGCTGGACGCCATCAAGCCGAACTTCCACATCTGGGTTTCCAGCCTGATGGGCTGGCAGACTGAGCACCGCGCCGGACTCAATATCTTCGAGCTGCGTCGAGGCATGGTGAAGTTCAACCCTATGATTGACGTGACGCGGCAGCAGCGCGATGCGTACATCCTCGAGCACAACCTGCCGTTTCATCCGCTGGTGGCCAAAGGCTACTCCTCGATCGGCTGCACGCACTGCACGGTCGCCGGCGAAGGCCGCGCCGGGCGCTGGCTGGGAAAGCCCAAGACCGAGTGCGGCCTGCATCTCTAGCGGAGTCCCGAACCGCCCTACCAAGGACGGCGCCATTCAGTCAGGATTCATGCCTGCACGCTTGAATGGCGGGCTACCCATGGGGACTCACAATGAAAAAGTTGATTGCGCTGGTGTTGCTGTGCACGGCTACCGCGGCGCCACCGCTGGCAGCGGAGAGCCTGAGTATCGACACCAAGTTCGGCTCCATCGTTCTGAGTGATAACGAACGCGAGGTGCTGAGGGAACATTACCGCGCACATCCCACCGCGACGACCTCTGGCAAGGCGCTGAACAAGGGCATGCAGAAACGCCTCGATAAAGGCAAGGCACTGCCGCCCGGCTGGCAGAAGAAGATTGCCCGTGGCGAACGCGTTCCCGATGATGTCTGGCGCTATCACGAGCCGCTGCCCGGTTCGGTGGTTCGCCGTCTGCCGCCGCAGCCGGAGGGTGTGGTCACCGTGCGTATCGACAACAAGATACTGCGCGTTATCGCTGCCACCCATGTAATTCTCGATGTTTTCGACCTAATCTGAGCCAACCCTATGATCCGCTTGCGTGCTACCGCCGCCGTTGCGCTGTTGCTGCTGTTATCCGCCTGCTCCAAGGTCACACCCGAGAACTATGCCAAGCTCGAGAGCGGCATGACCCGCGAAGAGGTCTATGCAGTACTGGGCAAGCCCGACGAGGTCTCGGGTAGCGGCGTCGGCAACCTGACCATGAGTTCAGAACTCTGGGAAGGCAAGGAGCACCGGGTGACCGTGACCTTTGCCGGTGACCGTATCGTGCTGAAGAACATCCAGGCCGCGGATACACAGTAGCGCTCCGCCGGCGCCAAGTGATCGGCTGCGGCGATAATGTGCCAGGTTCATTAATCGTCCACCTGCGCCATGAGTCGAATTGTTGATGCGGTCACCGCCGTCCTGCTGGTTGACGGCGAGTTGCTGGTCGCGCGCCGCCAGCCGTTCCTGCGGGCGTTCCCCGGCTTTCACGCGTTCCCCGGCGGCAAGGTCGACGCAGAAGATGGCGATGGCGCGGCCCTCCCGGAACTCTGTGCGCAACAGGACCCGCGCCTGCTGCGCGCATTGCTGCGTGAAGTGCAGGAAGAACTGAGCTATGACCTGGCTGCCGCCATGACCTGCGGCGAGGTCATCAGCCTGCGCCATCTGGGCGTGGCCCTGACGCCACACCCTGCACCGCTACGCTTCAACACCCACTTCTTTGCCATCCACCTGCGCAGCAAGCCCGAGCTCACTTACGACCCTCAGGAACTCGCCGCCATCGAGTGGGCAACCCCGGCGGCCTGGCGTGGGCGCTACGAAGACGGGCAACTGCTGGTGGCGCCGCCGACGCTGGCAGTCATCACCGCACTGGCTGCCGACGGGACCGCGACAACCTGCGTGCCCGGGCTGCATTTTGACGAGCGCCCCTACCAGGGACTGCCACTGATCGAGATGCAATTCGGGGTGCGGCAGATCCTGGTGCGATCAAACACCATACCGCCGGCGCAGCACACCAACTGCTTCCTGCTGGGCGACAGTCAGTCGCATCGTGTGCTGGTCGATCCGTCACCGGCTGACGATGCCGAGATGGAGCGCCTGCTTGAGCTGGTTGGGCATTACGGAATTCACGAAATATTTCTGACCCATCACCACCCTGACCACCGCGAACGTGCCAACGTCATGGCGCGGCGCCTGCAGGTACCGCTGGGCATGTCCAGCGACACCCAGAACCGGATATTCCAGAAGACGGCGGGGCGCTACTTTGACGACCTGCCCGCAGTGAACACCTACCGGGAGGGTGACGTGATCTGCCGCTGGCTGGGGCGCGCAGTGCGGGTTTACGAGGTTCCCGGTCACGACGAGGGGCAGCTGGCCTTGATGCCGGATGATCGCGCCTGGTGCATTGTCAGCGACCTGATCCAGGGCCTCGGCACCGTCGTCATCGCCAAGCCTGAGGGCGATATGCGCAAGTACTTCGAATCGCTGCGCAGGGTTGTAGCGCTAGAGCCCAAGGCCATCTACCCATCGCATGGCATGGGGCTGGGCACGGCGTATCGATTGCAGGAGACGCTGAACCATCGCCAGCTGCGCGAAAAGCAGGTATTGGCGCTGCATCATGCCGGCAAAAACGTCGCCGAAATGCTGCCGCTGATCTATGCCGATGTGGATCCCAGACTGATGCCGTTGGCGCAGATGAATATCGAAAGCCACCTGGACAAGCTGCGCGCCGAAGGCGTGATTGCAGAAGCCGCAAGCTAAACGTCGCTCGCCGCTTCAGTCCGGCAGCAAACTCATCCGTAACTCGGGTTTGCCGTCCTTGAGGTGCTCGATCTTGACTGGCACATAGTCGCGCGACGGCGCCAACCAGTAGCGGTACGACTTCCGCGGGTTGTCGACCCGCTCCACCCGCAACGTATCGAACTGCCCAGCCGGCGTATCGACGGTTTCCGGGCCAATGATCGCAAAGCGATAGCTGCGAACACTGTCGTCATCGACGAGCGTAAACTCGGCCTCGGGCACTGAGGTCTCGCCTGCATTGCGCATCACCCACAGGCGCACCGCCTCACGAATCACGAATCGATCATAGGCAAGGCCCGGCAGGCTGCGCTGGCTCAACGTGCCGTTGCGCAACAGACGCACGGTGTCGGCCTTCCAATCGAACTCCAGCGAGAAGTTGTCCTTCTTGCGCTTGTCATTTCGGTAAGAGAAGCGACGCGCCCGCACCTCGCCATCGACGATGCAGAACTGGCTGGATTCGCTCGGGGCGCCATACGTCCAGCGCACCAGCGCAATGGGGTCCGTAGTGGACTCATAGACGTAGCAGTTGTTGCCCATCGGCTGCAGGCGAATTGTGCCGGCACCCAACGGAATACTGCCCCACTCAACTTCATATCGATCGCTGCGTGCCGCCAGCAGATCAGGAGCCGCGCTAGCGGCACCGCTGGCCATCAACACGAGCATCGATACGACACGTAAGAAGCTCACTAGAATCCCTCCTCGATATCGCCGAGCCCCAGCGGCCGCTGCAGGCGGTGCCCGCGGAACCAGACTGCACCCCCATTTAGCGCCAACTCTCCGCGCGCAATCCAAGCGATTGCCTGAGGGTAGATGCGGGTTTCAACCCGTTCCATGACCTTCTCGGCCAAGGTGCTCACATCATCTTGCGCCTGCACCGTGAATCCACCCTGAATAATGATGGGCCCACCATCCAGTGCCTCGGTCACGAAGTGCACGGTCGCCCCGTGCTCGGCGTCACCGTCTGCGAGCACTTGCCGGTGCGTGTGCAGACCCGGGTGGCGCGGCAGCAGGGACGGATGAATGTTCAGCAGACGCCCCGAGAAGCGTTGCGTGAACCCCGCAGTCAGAATGCGCATGAAGCCTGCCAGCACCACGACATCGGGTGAATGGTGGTCAATGGCGTCCGCCAGCGCTGCGTCAAACGCCTCCCGGCTCGGGTACTCGCGATGGGAAAGCACCGCCGTCGCGATGCCAGCGCGACGTGCGCGCTCCAGCCCCGGTGCATCGTCGCGATTGCTGATCACAGTGGCGATGCGGGCCGGAATCCGCCCCGCGGCGATACCGTCGATCAATGCCTGCAGATTGCGTCCCTGACCCGAGATCAGAACAACCAGCGTCGCCAGTTCAGGCAAAGCGCACGTCCTGCTTGCCCTTGACGATCTCACCGAGGACCCAGGGCTTGGTGCCGGACTTCTTGAGGCTGGCCAAGGTCTGTGCCGCATCCGCCCTGCGCACGATGACGACGAAGCCGATGCCGCAGTTGAACACACGATACATCTCGTCCTGATCAACCCCGCCCGCCTGCTGCAGCCAGTCGAAAACTGCCGGCTGCTTCCAGCTCTGGGTATCCACGACCGCACCGAGCTTCTTCGGGAAGCAGCGAGGCAGGTTACCGGGAATGCCGCCGCCGGTGATATGGGACATGCCACGAACCTTGATGCCCTGCTCCAGCAGCTTCAGCACCGGCTTCACGTAGATATGGGTCGGCGCCATCAAGGCCTCGGCCAGCGTGATCGTGCCGCCGGCGCCCGCCAGCGGCTGGTCCAGCTTGGCCTTGCGTCGCTTGAGTATGGCGCGCACCAGCGAGTAGCCGTTGGAGTGCGGTCCGGACGAGGGCAAGGCGATCATCACGTCGCCGCTCTTGATGGTGCTGCCGTCGATGAGCTTGGACTTCTCGGCAACCGCGACGCAGAAACCGGCCAGATCAAAGTCGCCGTCCTGATACATGCCCGGCATCTCCGCCGTTTCACCACCGACCAGCGCGCAGCCGGCCAGCTTGCAGCCCTGAGCGATGCCCTTGATGACCTGAGCCGCGATCCGCTGATCGAGTTTGCCCGTGGCGTAGTAGTCGAGGAAGAACAGGGGCTCGGCACCGGAAACCAGCACGTCGTTCACGCACATGGCCACCAGATCCTGACCCAGCCCCTGGACACGGCCAGTATCGATGCCCAGGCGCAGCTTGGTGCCGACGCCGTCGGTGCCGCTGACCAGTACCGGCTGCTTGTACTTCTTGGGCAAGCCCACCAGCGCGCCAAAGCCGCCCACACCCGCCAGCACCTCCTTGCGGTGCGTGGACTTCACGATCTTCTTGATGTCGCCAACCAGGGCATCTCCCGCCTCGATATCCACGCCGGCGGCGCGGTAGGTCAAGCCTGGGGTCTTGCTCATAGCTGGGTTCTCGATGTGACGTACGGGGTGGATGGGCCGGCAATATGCCAGCGGCTGTTATTTTAGCGTTGCGCCACCCATAATTTCCGAATGAATTCTGCCTTTCGTGCCTACCTGTTCGCCGTCACCCTCCTTGTTGCGGGCACGGCCGGCGCCCAATCCGCCGTCACCTTGAACCCCTACGAGGCACGCGTACCGGTCGCCGATCAGTCTGTGCCGGCACGTGATCGCGCCCTGCAGGAAGCGCTAGCCCAGGTCGTGAACCGGGTCGGTGGCGACGGGGCCGCAAACAGAGCGGCCGATCTGATTGCCCGGGCGCCGCAACTGGTCCAGCGCTACGGCTATGACGTGGCCCCCCTCACTCGGCAACTGGAGCTGGTGGCCAGTTTTGATGCGCGCAGCATCGAGAGCCAGTTGCGCGCCAGCGGTGTCGCCGTTTGGGGCGTCAATGCCGCCCCGGTGGAAGACGTGCGCCTGAGCATCGACGGCATCAAGAACGCTCAGGACTATGCTCGCGTCGTCGCGCGCCTGCGCAGCCTGCCCGGTGTACGCAATCTGCAGGTCGTCAGCGCGCGCGGCAGCCAGCTGGACCTGCGCCTGCGCGCTGAGGGCGGTGCGCAACGGCTCAGCGGCGCACTGTATGCCAGCGGCGGCCTGATCCCCGATACGCCGGCGGCGGGTGCTGAGCTCGGGTATCGCCTGCCCTGATCATGGACAGCTCCTTTCGCAGTCAGTGGTGGTGGTACATCGCCGGTCTGCTGCTGTGTCTGGCGCTATGGCTGCTGGCACCGATCCTGACGCCGTTCATCATCGGCGCCGGTCTGGCCTACATCGGCGACCCGATCGTTGACTGGCTACAGCGACGCAGGCTGTCGCGCACTGCCGGCGTCTGCGTGGTATTTCTCGGGCTGACGGTGCTCGGCTTGCTGATCGCCTTGCTGCTGGCCCCGATGCTGTACCACCAGGCGGTTGCCCTGCTGAAGAACATCCCGGACTGGCTGGCATGGGTGCAGAACACTGCCCTGCCGCACCTCGGGCTGGCCTTGCCGGATGGCGTGCACCTGGATCCGGACGGGCTCAAGCAGATCGTCACCGAACACTGGTCCAAGGCCGGCAACGTCCTGCAGACAATATGGGCCAAGGTCTCGCAATCCAGCCTCGCGCTGATCACCACATTCGCGAATCTGCTGCTGATTCCCATCGTCAGCTTCTATCTGTTGCG
>JBFJKG010000056.1:0-9047 GCA_041635075.1 Solimonas sp. | reverse complement strand
GGCGTCGTCTCGGTGCTGTAAGAGAGGTACAGACTCGCCTGCTCTACCGGCTTGTAGACCACGCCCGCCTGATAGTTGATGAAATAGTCGGCGCTGGCGCCATTGGCTGCAGGCCCGGAGGGCTTCTCAGTGGCGGTCTGATAGTGATCCCAGCGCAGACCGACATTCGCCTGCCATTGAGGATGCAGGGTGATGGTATCGAACACGTAGACCCCGGTGACCTCCGTCGTATAGAAGGTCGGCGCGTGATTGCGGGTAACGGTGCCCAGCCAGGGATCGGACGGGTTGGGGGCATACAGACTGGTGCAGTCGTAGACGTCGGCACCGGCGCTGGCACACTCACCCGGACTTGCCGGTGGATTGGCGCTAGTGACGGTGAAGCCATCCTGCTCTTTCTTCTCGCGGCTGTACTCCATGCCGATGTGCAGCGCGTGCAGCAACCCGGCCGCGGCAACATTGGCACTGAGATCGGTGACGTTGGCAAAGGTGTCGGTCTGCGACCAGCGGTTCTTGGATATTCGATTCACGTAGCCGTGGGCCACATTGCCTTTGCTGTCATCCGGATTGGTGACGACGTAGGCATTGGTCGAGCGCCCCAGACGGGTAACGTTGCGGAGCGTCATGCCGCCGTCCAGATCCCGCGCTAATGACACCGTACCGATATCAGTATCGGCATCACGAAAATCGCGGTTCACAAGGCCGTAGAAACTTTCCCGATCGACGCCTAGCGTTTCAGTAACCGGCAGCCCGGTCGCCAGGTCGTAGGGAATGCTGTAGTCGGGCATGCCGCTGTCGCTGAGGTGGTAGTAGTCGAGATGGACACGAGTGGGTGAGCCCAGGCCGAACGCGAGGTTTCCGGCCACGCCCCACTTCTGGTAATCCACCGCGTCGTCGCGGCCGGGCACACCACCGGTGTTGCCCATGACGTTCAGACGCAAGGCCGCGCTGTCGGTCAGCGACCAGTTCTGGTCAATACTGCCGCGCAGGGTACTGGACGAGCCCAGCATCAGCGTCGCACGGGTCAGGTCCTCAGCCTGTGCGCGCTTGCTGACGAGGTTGACGCTGCCGCCGCCGGAGCCGCGCCCGGCATACACCGAGTCCGCACCCTTCAGCACTTCGACCGCATCAAGCGCGAACACATCACGGGTCTGGGTGCCGATGTCGCGTATGCCATCGACAAACACGCTGGCGCTGGAATTCAGGCCCCGCAAGGTCGGCCGGTCAGCAATGGCGGTGCCGCCTTCTCCGGCCATGAAGCTGATGCCAGGCACGGTGCGCAAGGCCTCCTGCAGCGTGGTCGATCCGGTGTCCTGCAGCAGTTGCGCCGAGATCACGGTCATCGACCGGGGCGTATCGCGCAAAGGCGCCGTGAACTTAGCCGACGACGCCCGCTCCACCTTGTAGACATCCGCAGCACTGCCTTCAACCACGACCTCGGGCAAGGCCTGTGGCTGGCTATGAGCGACTTCGGTTCTGGATGACTGCGGCGAATCGGCAACCGACTGTGCCGTAGCCGGTAGCGTGTACAGCGAAAAGATGGCAACCGCCATCGGCGTCAAACGCAGGTTCATCAGCGAGCACTCCCAAAGTGTTGGATCGTTGTCGAAGCGCGAGGCTTCGCGGACCACGATCTGGCGTGGTCCTTGTTCCGTACTCTGGGTATCTCGCCCGTGACATCGGCGCTTGCCTGGAGACCGAGCGCAACTCTACATGAGAATCATTTACATTAAAAGAGGCGAGCGGATTGTGATTCCCGCCGCGCTGCCTGACATCGGCACTGGACCCTCAGCTTGTAGCCGCAGCCGCTGTGGGCTCGAGGCTAGGGTCGCGCTCCCTTGTGCGCCTGCGCCTCCGCCATCGCCGGCACCAGCAGTTCCGCATCGACGCGCGCATTGAACCAATTCATACGCCAGTCCAGATGCGGCCCGGTCACCCGGCCGGTTGCACCGGACAACGCGACGATATCGCCCTGCTTGACCACCTGCCCCTGCTCGACCATCAACTTGGACAAATGCAGAAACGCCGACGACAGGCCGTAGCCGTGATCAATCATCAGGGTACCGCCGGTGTAGTACATGTCCGGATGCGCCAGGCTGACGACCCCGCCGGCGGGTGCACGCACGGGCGTACCGGTCGGCACCGCCACGTCAACACCGTAATGCGGCTGCTTGGGCTGACCGTTGAGGATGCGCTGCGACCCGAACACCCCCGAGATCCGCCCCAGGCAGGGCCAGATGAAGTCCTCGGCGAAGCCGGCAATAGGTGTGGCGCGTGCGCGCGCCGCCGCCACCTGACGCTGGTCATCCTTGATCCGCGCCGTGACCGCCGCCGGCGGATTCACCATCTTCGGAGGCAGGCCTTCGAGCCGCTGAATCTGATACTCGCGCTTGGCCACGGCATAGCGATGGGTTTGTGCAACGGCCTCTCCGGGCCACTGGATGCGCAATTCGGCCTCGGCAGGTTCATCTCGATCCAGCCCAAACACGAACGCACCTTCAGCCGTCAGCTGCAAGGCACGGTCATTGAACCAGATGCGGGTCCCGGCCGGCACACTACCGCGCAAGATGCTGCCCTGCTGCCACTCGCCATTGAGTTTCAGCAACGGCTCCGACGCATTACTCGCGGTCGCTCCGAGCAGCAGAGCGAACAGCACATACACCCGCACCTGTAGCGTCATTACCTTCACCCTTATCGTTGATGGGTCAGCGCCATAAGCCGTGCGACCGCGTCAGTGAGCGAGAGCGTCTCCTGGCGCTCCTCGCCACGGAACCTCAGGGTCACCGTCTGCTCCTCGGCTTCCTTGCGACCGACCACCGCAATCACCGGAATCTTGTGACTGGCGTGCTCGCGGATCTTGTAGTTGATCTTCTCATTGCGCAGATCGGTCGCGGCGCGCAGACCGGCATCCTTCAAGCGCTCGCAGACGCCTTCTGCATAGTCGTCGGCGTCCGAGACGATCGGCGCCACCACTACCTGCACCGGCGCCAGCCACAGCGGCAGTGCGCCCGCGTGATGCTCGATCAGGATGCCGATAAAACGCTCCATCGAACCAACGATCGCACGATGCAGCATGACCGGATGTTTGCGCTGAGAGTGCTCGTCCACATATTCGGCCCCAAGACGCTCCGGCATCATGAAGTCCACCTGCATGGTGCCGACCTGCCAGGCGCGACCGATCGAGTCCTTGAGGTGGTATTCGATCTTCGGGCCGTAGAACGCGCCCTCCCCCGGCAACTCCTCCCAGCTGACGCCCGCGGCGCGCAAGGCGCAGCGCAACGCCTCTTCGGCTCGATCCCAGACATCGTCGGCGCCAATACGCTTATCAGGACGCAGGGCGATCTTGATCGCCAGATCGGTAAAGCCAAAGTCGGCGTATACCTTCATCGCCTGCTGATGGAACGCCGTGACCTCGGCCTCCACCTGCTCTGGCGTGCAGAAAACATGACCATCGTCCTGGGTAAAGGCGCGCACGCGCATGATGCCGTGCAGCGCGCCGGAAGGTTCGTTGCGATGGCAGCCGCCGAATTCGGCATAGCGCACCGGAAGGTCCCGGTAGCTGTGCAGCGTGGAGTTGAAGATCTGCACATGACCGGGGCAATTCATCGGCTTCAGCGCGTAGGTGCGCTTTTCCGATTCGGTGAAGAACATGTTCTCGGCGTAGTTGTCCCAATGGCCGGACTGCTTCCACAGACTCACGTCCATGATCTGCGGCCCACGGACTTCCTGATAACCGCTCTTCCGAAATGCCGCACGCACGTACTGCTCCACCGCCTGCCAGATGGCCCAGCCTTTTGGATGCCAGAACACCATGCCCGGCGCTTCTTCCTGCTGGTGGAACAGATCCAGCTGCTTGGCCAGCTTGCGGTGGTCGCGCTTCTCGGCCTCCTCCACCATCTTTAGATGCGCCTTGAGGTCATCCTCATTGGCAAAGCACACGCCGTAGATGCGCTGTAGTTGTGCGTTGTTGGCATCGCCGCGCCAGTACACGCCGCCCACACGGATCAGCTTGAACGCGGTGCCCAGCTTGCCGGTGGACGGCAGATGCGGGCCCAGGCACATGTCCAGCCACTGCTCACCTTGGCGGTAGATCGTCAGCTCCTCGTCCGCCTGTATGCCCTCGCGTATCCATTCGGCCTTGAAGGTCTCGCCCGCGTCTTCGAAATGCTTGACCGCCGCAGCGTGGTCCCAGACCTCGCGGGTGATCGGCAGATCGCGCTTCACGATCTCGCGCATCTTCTGCTCGATCTGCTCCAAATCAGCTTCGGTAAACGGGGTCTCGCGGGCGAAGTCGTAGTAGAAGCCCACTTCGGTCGCCGGGCCGAACGTAATCTGCGTCCCCGGAAACAGTTCTTGCACGGCCTGCGCCAGTACGTGCGCGGCATCGTGGCGAATGACCTCCAGCGCCTCCGGCTTGTCGCGGGTAATGATGCTGATGGACGCATCACGATCAATCGGGCGCGTCAGATCCCACAACTCGCCGTTGACCCGCATCACAGCAGCTTTCTTGGCCAGCCCTGGCGAGATGCCCTGGGCGATCGCCAGGCCGCTAATCGGCGCATCGAATGATTTTTTGTTGCCGTCAGGAAAAGTGATTTCAATAGCCATGGGGTGCTCTCAGGGTCTGCGCGATTGGCGATCAGACTGCAATCAGGATTCAGGGTTTGCTACGTACATATGCAACAGCGGCGTTGAGCCGCGCCAGCGTTCGCTCGCGCCCCAGCAGGTACAGGGTTTGATCAATCGGAGGAGAGATCGCCATGCCAACGACAGCCACGCGGATCGGCTGCGCCACCTTGCCCAGGCCCAAGCCCTTGGACTCGGCCAAAGCATTCACCGCAACATGCAAAGCCGGGGCGTTCCAGTCCGGCAGCGCGGTCAGCACCGCCACCAGTTCCTCGAGCACGGCAGCGGCCTCCGCCGTCAGGTGCTTGGTGGCGTCCTTCTCGTTATAGCCCTCGAGGTCGGCATAGAAGAACCTGGATTTCTCCGCCATCTCTACCAGCGTGCGGCACCGTTCGCGTTGCTGCTCGATCACCGCCACCAGAGCCGGCCCCGCGCTCGGATCAGCGCCGATGCGGCGCAGATGCCAGTCAAACTCTGGGGCCACTATCGCCGGATCCGTCACCTTCAGGTACTGATGGTTGACCCAGTAGGCCTTCTCCATGTCAAAGCGCGCCGGCGCCGCCGAGACATGGTCAAAATCAAACTTGGCCAGCATTTCCTCACGGGTGAACAGTTCCTGGTCGCCATGCGACCAGCCCAGACGCACCAGGTAGTTCAGCAGCGCCTCGGGCATGAAGCCCATGGCGCGGTACTCCATGACCCCCAGCGCGCCGTGACGCTTGGACAGCTTGGCGCCGTCCGCGCCCAGTATCATTGATACGTGCGCATACGCTGGCGGCGTCCGGCCCAGAGCCTTGAAGATATTGATCTGTCGTGGCGTATTGTTGACGTGGTCATCGCCGCGGATGACATGGGATATCCCCATGTCCATGTCGTCGACCACGACACAGAAGTTGTAGGTTGGCACGCCATCACCGCGGGCAATGATCAGATCGTCGAGCTCCTTGTTCTCGAACACGATCTCGCCCTTGATCAGGTCATTGAGCACCACCTGGCCCTCGGTGGGGTTGCGGAAGCGCACGACGGGTTTGATGTCCGCCGGGACTGGCGGCAACGGCTTGCCTGCTTCGGGCCGCCAGCGCCCGTCGTAACGAGGGCGTTCCTTGCGCGCCTGCTGTTCGGCGCGCATCTGGTCCAGTTCCTCCTTTGAGCAGTAGCAGTAGTAGGCATCGCCACTCTGTAGCAGCTGCTCGACGACTTCTGCATAGCGGGTAAAGCGCTGAGTCTGATAGATCGACTCGAAATCCGACTGCAGTCCCAGCCAGGCCATGCCCTCGAAGATTGCGTCCACCGCCTCCTGCGTCGAACGCTCGCGATCAGTATCCTCGATACGCAGAAGGAACTTGCCGCCGCGCCCCTTGGAATAGAGGTAAGAGAACAACGCAGTGCGGGCACCGCCAATGTGCAGAAAGCCGGTCGGAGACGGAGCAAAACGGGTAACGACAGCGGACATGGGAGTTCGGACCTGGTTTTTAGCCGTCGATTTTAACAGTAAGCACTCGCCAGGCCTTAAAATCGCGGGCTTACGTTCCCGAAATCTCCCGCATGTCCTGCCTCTTCGTCGAGCAACTGACCGTAATCGATTGCGCCTACCTGGATGCCCAGCGCGGCCTGGTTGGACAGTCGTGGATCGTCGACCTGGAGCTCGAGGGTGCGCTGGATCAGCAGTCGATGGTGCTGGACTTCGGCGAGGTCAAGAAAAGCCTGAAGCGCGGCATTGACCACAGCGTGGATCACAGTCTGCTGGTGCCGCTGCAGGCGGCCGGGCTCAACCTCGCACGTACTGGCGAAGAGCTGGAGCTGACGTTCGAGACGACGCATGGCCGTTTCGAGCACCATTCGCCCGCCACGGCAGTCAGCCTGATCGATGGCGATCGCATTGATGCGACGTCAGTCACCGCGTATCTGTTGCCACGACTACAGCCGCTTGTGCCAGCCAACGTCAGCGCCCTGCGCCTGCACCTGCGCGAAGAAGTCATCGACGGCGCCAGCTACCGGTACGTCCACGGCTTGAAGAAGCACCAAGGCGCCTGCCAGCGCATCGCGCATGGACATCGATCGCGCATCGAGCTGCGGGTGGACGGCGTGCGCAATCGCGCGCTGGAAGCCACGTTTGCTCACGCATGGCAGGACATCTATCTGGGAACCCGCGCCGATATCGTTGAACGGGGCAACGGTCGCCTGCGATTCCGATATACCGCGCAGGAGGGCCGCTACGAGTTGGCGTTACCGGAGGACCGCTGCGACCTTCTGCATAGCGACACCACGGTCGAATGCATCGCGGCGGAGTTGCTGGAGCGCCTGTCTGCCCAATTGCCTGAGCGGCGGCTGGAGGTACGTGCCTATGAAGGGGTCATGAAAGGCGCGATCGCGCGCACCGCCTCCTAATCAGTTCAGAAACGGTTCAGGCGGACCGGCGCAGGCTCGGGGTCATGCGCATGCACACTTGGCGGGTACTGTGTCTAATCGGCGGTCCGGTCCTGCTCGGGGGCTGCGTGGCCGTTCCGGGGAACTACTACGGTTCCTCGTTGGATCCTTACTGCTGCGCCAGCAGCAGCACGGTGTACTACGACACGTACAATCAGGGGCGCTACTACGACCCCTATTACGGCGCGTACTACGGCCCTTCCCGTCAGCCCTATTACCCGGCCTACGGCAGCCGCTACGGCAGCGAACATCGCCATGATCGCTACCGGCCAGATCATGACCGCGAGCATTCGGGGCGCCGCCCCCCGGATCGGGGGTATGTCGCCACCTCTCGGCCAGATTCACCACGCACCCCACCCGCGGTGTTTGACCCCCCGCGTGGTAACGCCGCCAAGCCACCGCCGCGACGCAACCGTGGACTGGAGCCTATCCCCCACGGCGGGCCCCAGGATGACCCCCCGCCGATCAGCCAAGCTGATCGCGACTCCCTGCCCGCGCGCCTCCTGCAACAACATCGTGACCGCACCCAGCAGCAGGCAGCACCGGATCGTCAGGCGCACCGGGATGCTCATCCAAAGCCGGATGTCCGCACCCTGCTCGACCAACGTCGGCGCTAGCTGAAAGCCGATACCCGCGTTGCACCGGGCGCCGTCGACGCCATCAGCCCGCCTGATCTGGGCAGGCCCTTTGTGGTATAAAGCCGCGCCATTTTGCAGCCCTGATACGTCACACATGTCAGCCGACGTCCATTTTTTTCCGCGCGTCACCATCGAACAGGTCGAAGAGGGCAAGGAACTCGCCCCCAAGTTCGATGAGCACGGCCTGATTGCCTGTATCACCACTGCCGCCCAGACCGGCGAAGTGTTGATGCTCGGCTACATGAACGCGGAAGCGCTGAAACGCACGATCACGACCGGAGAAGCCCATTACTGGTCTCGCTCGCGTCAGGTCCTGTGGCACAAGGGCGCGACGTCCGGTCTGGTGCAGAAAGTCGTGGAACTGCGCGTAGACGACGATCAGGATGCGGTCTGGCTACGCGTTGATGTCGTCGGCGATGCGAGCTGCCATGTCGGCTTCCGCTCCTGCTTCTATCGCTCGGTACCGACCGGGGCGGGCGGCGAAGTTCGCGAACTGCGGTTTGAGGAGTCTGAGAAGAGCTTCGACCCCAAGGTGGTTTACGGGGACGCACCGAATCCCACCAAGCTCTGAACCCGAAGTCCCCTATCAGCCCCGCCCCGCGGGGCTGATTCGTTTCAGGGCTCGGCCACCGCATTCCACCAGCGCGCGGCCACCGCACGCCAGGTCTCGACCCGCAAGCGCCCGTCGCCTGGATCGCGCCACACCCGCACTGCACCGGCGACTCCGGTCGTGAACTGGCGCGCGCCCAACTCGGCGTAACGAGTTACGACCTCCGCTCGCGGGTGGCCATAGTGACTGCGCCATCCCGCACCGTGAATCACCACCTGCGGCTGGACCTGCTCAACAAATGCCGGTGTCGAGGAACTCTTGCTGCCGTGATGCGGGCTCAGCAGCACATCGACCGGCAGCCGCCGCGGGTGTTCGCGCAGCAGTCTGCGCTCGGCGACGCGCTCGATATCTCCAGGCAGCAGCACGCTGAACGTGCCGTCGATTCTCAGCACACAGGAACCGTTGTTGTTCGACCAATGCGCACCGTCCGGATGCAGCACTTCAAACCGCACGCCATCCCAGTGCCAGGTCTGACCATCCCGACAAGCGAGTGCCCCGGAAGTGCCCAGTTCGCGATGTATGCGCACCAGCCGCCGCAGCGCCGGAATCCCACCCGCGTGATCATTGTCTCCATGCGAAAGCAGAAGCAGATCGACGTCGCGCAAACCCTGGCGCAGCAGATATGGTGCGACGACCGACTCGCCGGCATCAAAGCCTTCGTCAAATGCGGGGCCGCCATCGAATAGCAGGGTGTGGTTGGCCGTTCGCACCACCACCGCCAGTCCCTGCCCCACATCCAGCGCGGTGAG
>JBFJKG010000055.1:0-9155 GCA_041635075.1 Solimonas sp. | reverse complement strand
AGAAGAAAAGGTCAAGAAGATCATCGCCGAACAGCTGTCCGTCAGCGAGGATCAGATCACCCCGGGGGCTTCGTTTGTCGAGGATCTCGGCGCTGACTCCTTGGACACGGTGGAGCTGGTGATGGCGCTGGAAGAAGAGTTTGAGATCGATATCCCAGACGAAGAAGCCGAGAAGATCGTCACGTTCCAGGACGTGCTGAACTACATCAAGGCCCATTCCAGCCAGCAGGGCTGAGTAGCGGCCATCCCTTTCGCACTACTTTCGGATTAGCCGATGAGCCCTAGGCGCGTCGTTGTCACCGGCTTGGGTATCGTTTCGCCGGTCGGCAACGACGTTACCAGTGCATGGGCGGCCATTCTGGCCGGCAAGTCGGGTATCGGGCCGATTACGCATTACGACGTATCGGCCTATACCACCCGATTTGCCGGTCTGATCCGGGACTTTCGCGCGGAAGACTGGCTGAGTGTGAAAGATGTCAAGCGCACCGATCCGTTTATCCATTACGGTGTCGCCGCTGCCAAACAGGCCATCAAGGATTCCGGCCTGGAGATCACCGATGACAATCGTGAACGCATCGGTGTCTGCGTAGGCTCCGGGATTGGTGGCATTGGCACCATAGAGGAAGAGTGCCGGGTACTGCACGAGAAGGGGCCCAAGCGGGTATCTCCGTTCTTTGTACCGGCCTCCATCATCAACATGATTTCGGGCTACATCTCCATAGACATGGGGATTACCGGGCCCAACCTCGCCTGCGTTTCGGCCTGCACCACCGCCACCCATGCCATCGGCTTGGGCGCGCGGCTGATTCAGGCAGGTGACGCGGACGTGTTCATTGCCGGCGCCGGTGAACGCGGTTCCTCGCCGGCGGGCATGGCGGGGTTCTGCCAGGCACGGGCGCTTTCCACCCGCAACGATGCACCCGAACAGGCCAGCCGCCCCTGGGATCAGGACCGCGATGGATTCGTCCTCGGAGACGGTGCCGGTGTCGTCGTGCTTGAAGAGCTTGAACAGGCACGCAAGCGCGGCGCGACCATCTATGGAGAGCTGGTCGGCTTCGGCATGTCCAGCGACGCCTATCACATCACGCTGCCGCCGGAAGACGGCAACGGTGCGCGCCGATGCATGCAGAACTGCATGCGCGATGCCGGACTCAATCCGGAGCAGGTGGGTTACGTCAACGCTCATGGCACGTCAACGCAGGCAGGCGATGTCGCCGAAACACGGGCGGTCAAGGATGCGTTCGGTGAGCACGCCTACAAACTGGCGGTCAGCTCGACGAAGTCGATGACCGGGCATCTGCTCGGCGCGGCAGGCGGTATCGAAGCGATTTTCTCGGTACTGGCTTTGCGTGACCAGGTGCTGCCGCCGACCATCAATCTTGAACACCCAGCCGAAGGCTGTGACCTGGATTACGTGCCGAATCAGGCGCGTGAGGCAAAGTTTGAATACGCCCTGTCGAACTCGTTCGGCTTTGGCGGCACCAACGGCACGCTGGCCTTCAAGCGCTTTGCCTGAACACCCCGGCGCCGCCCCGATGCTGCGCACCCTGCAGCCAGGCTGCGTCGATCTGCTGTCGTTGCACCGTCAGGCACCCGATCAGTTTCCTTTCCTGTTGCAGAGCGTTGCCGGCCATCCACAATCCGGCCGCTGGGATCTGCTATTCGCTGATCCGGCCGACGCGCTGAGCCTGCAGGCGGGCCTGCTCGCCGGGCCTGGCAGCGAGACCGGCAATTTCTTCAGCGCGCTCGATGCCTGGGTGGCACGAGACCGTGACAACAGTGTCCCCACCGATATCCCGTTTGCCGGCGGCTGGTTTCTGTTGCTGGGCTATGAGGCGGCGGCCCAGGTGGAACCCAAGCTGCGCCTGCCACCGTCACCGCACACACTGCCCGACGCTCTGGCGGTGCGGTGCCGCTCGGCAGTTCTGGTCGACCGTCAGGAACAGGTAACACACCTGGTCACAGAGGACGGTCCGCGGGCCTTGGCGCATTTGCAGGCGGCGGTAGCCAAGGCAGAGACGTTTGCTCCTGGACCGCCCCAACTGCTGGCGGTTACCGAAGACGCACCGCACCGGTATCTGGAAGGCGTCAACCGCATTCTCGAGTATCTGCGTGCGGGTGATATTTTTCAGGCCAATCTATCGCGAGCCTGGCATGCCCAAGTGCCGGAGGCGGTGGGTCCCGCTGAGTTGTACGCTCAATTGAGAACCAGCAATCCGGCACCGTTTGCGGGTCTTGCGCGCTGGGGCAATGCCGCGGTGATCAGCTCATCGCCAGAGCGGTTGCTGCAGGTGCAGGACGGCTGGGCACAGACACGGCCGATCGCGGGCACACGGCCGCGCTCACGCAACTCAACCGAAGACGCGGCTCTGCGCCGGCATCTGAGCGAGAGCCTCAAGGAGCGCGCCGAGCACGTAATGCTGATTGATCTGGAACGCAATGATCTGGGGCGGATCTGCGAGCCGGGTTCTGTTGTAGTCAGCGAATTGATGGCGCTCGAGTCCTATGCGCATGTTCATCACATTGTTTCCAATGTGCGTGGACGCCTGCGCTACGGGGTAGGGCCGGGTGCGGCGCTACGTGCGGTATTTCCCGGTGGCACGATCACTGGCTGCCCCAAGGTAAGGGCCATGGAAGTCATCGCCGAGCTGGAACGCACCGGGCGCGGCCCCTACACCGGCAGCATGGGCTACATCGGGCGTAACGGCGCGCTCGACAGCAATATCCTGATCCGGAGCCTGGTGTGGGAGCCGGGCAGGGTCAGCCTGCGGGCTGGCGCCGGGATCGTCGCGGACTCCAACGCGGAAGCGGAACTCGCCGAGACCCGTGCCAAGGCGCGTGGTCTGCTGCTGGCGCTGGGCGTGACGTCGTGAACGGCGCCATGTTCAATGGCGGCGCAGTGCAGGCGGAGGCGCTCCTGCTTAGCCGCGCTCTGCACTACGGTGACGGCCTGTTTCGTACGCTGCTGGTCTGGGAGGGGCAGTGTCGCGACTGGCCGTGGCAGTACGCACGCCTGCGGTCCGATGCCGAACGCCTCGGGCTGGACCTGCCAGACGCCGATCTGCTGGCAGCGGAGGCGCGGCAACTCGCACACGGGCAGACGCGTGCGGTACTCAAGATCCTGCTGTGGCGTTCTGCGTCGGGCAGGGGCTATGCGCCGACGACCCGCAGCTGCGACCGGTTGCTGATGATCAGTCCGGCGCCGGTATACAGCGCCGCCAATTGGGATCGCGGCATCGTTGCCCATCGCAGCCCGGTTACGCTCAGCACCCAGCCGGCACTGGCCGGCGCCAAGCACCTGAATCGTCTGGATCAGGTGCTCGCCAGCCGCGACTGGCCGGACTCAGTCAGCGAAGCCCTGATGGCGGATGCCCATGGCCACGTGATCTGCGGCACCCGCAGCAACCTGTTCTGGGTCGAAGGCGCCAA
The DNA here is from genome assembly GCA_041635075.1 of Solimonas sp. Taxonomy (GTDB): domain Bacteria; phylum Pseudomonadota; class Gammaproteobacteria; order Nevskiales; family Nevskiaceae; genus Solimonas. The sequence goes on along the minus strand of JBFJKG010000055.1, from coordinate 5,726 downwards.
GGCCTTCACACCTCCACTGGACGGAGGCGGTGTCTGCGGCGCTATGCGCTCACGTATCCTTGATGCCTGCCAACGCCTGGACATTGACTGTGCGGAGCAGCCGGTCAGTTGGTCCACCTTGGCGCTGGCCGATGAAGTGTTTGTTACCAATTCCCTGATTGGGCTGTGGCCGGTACGCGTACTTGACGCCAAAACCTGGCCGGCACCTGGTCCTCTGAGCCTGCGGCTGCAGGCGGATCTGAAGCATCCGAGACTCTGCTGATGCGTACCCTCCTGAAGCTGCTGCTGCTGAGCCTGGTGATCGCGGGTGCATTGCTGTGGGATGCCACGCGCATGCTGGCGGCGCCGATGCCGATGGGCGGTGAGGTCCGTTTTGAGGTCCCTCCGGGCACTTCGTTCACCGGGGTTACCGAACGTCTTGCCCAGCAGCGATTACTGCCCGCCACCCGAGCCGCGTTCTATGTGCGGGTATATGCCCGCGTCAAGAATCTCGACGCGCAGATCAAGAGTGGCGAGTATCGCCTGCCGGCCGGTACGTCATTGACCGGGTTGGTGGGCCTGCTGGTTTCCGGCCGGACCGTGCTCTATGAAGTGCGCCTGATCGAAGGTTGGACCTTTGCGCAGGCACTGGACGTCATTCGCCAACACCCACACGTTGCCCAGACACTCGCGCCCGATGCCGATGGTGCAGCGGCGATGGCGGCCCTGGGGCTGAGCAACCTGCATCCCGAAGGCCGGCTGTTCCCGGACACCTATCGGTTTGAACGTGGCACCCCGGACCTGACCATTCTGCGCCGTGCAATTGAAATGCAGCAGCGGGTGCTCGAGCAGGAATGGGCCAACCGTGCGCAGGGGTTGCCATACGCGACGCCTGAGCAGGCGCTGGTCATGGCCTCCATCGTCGAAAAAGAAACTGGCCTGGAAAGCGAACGCCGTCAGATTGCCGGTGTATTTGTCAGGCGCCTGCGCCTGGGCATGCGCCTGCAAACCGATCCGACGGTCATCTATGGTTTGGGCCAGACCTTCGATGGCAACATCCGCCTGCGCGATTTGCGCGCCGACACGCCCTACAACACCTACACGCGCGACGGACTGCCTCCGACCCCGATTTGCCTGCCGGGTCGTGCGTCTATTCACGCCGCACTGCACCCGGAGGACGGCGATACGCTGTTCTTTGTCTCGCGGGGAGACGGCTCTCATGTTTTCTCGGCCACCCTGGACGAGCACAATGCCGCCGTGCGTCGGTATCAGTTAGGAAAGCCGTGATCGAGTCATGAACATACGCGGTCGTTTCATCACCTTGGAGGGAGGCGAGGGCGCCGGCAAGTCCACACAGGCGCGTCATATCCGTGACTGGCTGCTGGCGCGCGGCCGCCGCGTGATGCTGACCCGCGAGCCCGGTGGCTCGCCGCTGGCCGAGGCCATACGCGAGCTGGTGCTCAGCGACTGGGCCGAGGGGGTATCGGCGGAGACCGAGGTACTGCTGATGTTTGCCGCACGTGCAGCGCATCTGCGCAGCACCATCCTGCCTGCCTTGGACAGCGGTCAGGACGTCGTCTGCGATCGCTTCATCGATTCCAGCTATGCCTATCAAGGCGCCGGAAAGGGTATCGCGGAGTCGTCGCTATCGGCTCTGCAACAGCTGACGCTGGGGGATATGCTCCCGGATCTCACACTCGTGCTGGACCTGCCTCCTGAAGAGGGGCTGGCGCGGGCCAACGCGCGCGGCAATGCCAACCGCTTCGAGGCTGAGACCCTGGCCTTCATGCAGCGAGTGCGCGACTCGTTCCTGCGCCGTGCGATCGAATCACCACAGCGATGCGTGGTAATCAACGCACAGGGCGATGAGCTTGCGGTCAAGTCTGAGATCGCCCGCGTGCTGGAGAGCCGCCTTTGAAACTGAAAAGCACACAGCCGCTTCCCTGGCAGCAAGACCTGTGGCTGGAACTGACCGCACTGGTCCTGCAGTCGCGACTCTCGCATGCCCTGTTGCTTGCCGGCCCGGCCGGCATCGGCAAGCGACACTTCGCGCGCGCGCTGGCGGCGTTCCTGCTGTGTGAAGCGCGTAGCGGTTATGCCTGCGGTCAGTGCCGCAGCTGTACCCAGATGGCGGCTGCCACCCATCCGGATGCCAATCTGTTGTCGGTTGATGGCCATACCGCGCTATGCCTGGACCCCTCCGGCCCGCCGGACGCCATGCTGGTGCATTGGGAGCCGAAGCCCGACAGCAAGCGCAAGGATGTGTCAATCGGCGCCGTGCACAGTGCGATCCAGCTTTTGACTCAGGTCAGCCACTACGGCGGCGCGCGCGTGGTGCTGATTGAACCTGCGGATCTGCTCAACGAGAGCAGCGCCAACGCGCTGCTGAAGATGGTCGAAGAGCCGCCGGCAGGCACCCATCTGATCTTCATCAGCGAGCGCCCCTCGCAGCTGAAGCCGACGCTGCGCAGCCGCTGTCAGCGCATCGGCATGCAACCGCCGACCCGTGAGCAGGCGATCGATTGGCTGGAACAGCAGGGCGGATCGTCGCATGCGGAGGCGCTGGACGAAGCCGGTGGCGCACCCTTGCGCGCCCTGGAGCTGGCCGCTGGCGATGGCATGGCAGTCAGGCGCGAATGGCGTGACTTGTGGACCGCGGTTGCGCGCCAGCAACGTGACCCCATCACCGCAGCAGCGACGATCGACAAGACACTGCTCCCCGAGCACCTGCGCTGGGCCAGCCAATGGCTGCTGCAGTTGTTGCGCAACTCAGTCGCTGACAGCAACGCCCCCAGCGAGCATCGGCAGGGGCTGGATCTGATGTTGGGCGAGGTGCTGGAGGCGCAGCGCAGAGCCGCCGGCACCGCCTCGCCGCAACTGCTGCTGGAGTCTCTGCTGGTGCAATGGCTGCGGGTGGGGCGCAAGGTACTGGCCCGCTAGGGCTGCGTGTCGGCGGGGGAATCCGCTACAGTGACGACAATAAAACAGGATTGCAGGGAGGACCGATTCACATGAGCACCCCTCCGCGCCCGGGCGGCGCACAGCCGGGCATACTCACGCTGAACATCAAGGACAAGTCGGCGCTATACGTTGCCTACATGCCTTTTGTGAAGAACGGCGGTCTGTTCATTCCGACCAACAAGGACTATCGGCTGGGCGATGAGGTCTTCATCCTGCTGACACTGATGGAAAGCCCGGAACGCATTCCGGTTGCCGGCAAGGTGGTGTGGCTTACGCCGAAGGGGGCACAGAACAAGCGCGTGCAGGGTATTGGCGTGCAGTTCAGCACTCAAGATGCCGGTGCGACTCAGAAGAAGATCGAAGGTTTGCTGGCAGGTGCACTGGGGGCGGACCGGCCTACGCACACGATGTGAAGCGGGCCGGGAGTCACGCGCTACGCAGGACCGGTCGCCCGGCTCGGAGCGCTCAGGAAACCGGTATGCCCTTGTCCAACACGTAGGCGTCAAAGCCCTTCTGGATCAGCACGAACACCGCGACTGAACTGCGACGACCGGTATCGCAACCGACGATCCACTTCGTATCGGCGTCCAGTGCCGCCAACTTCATGCGCAGCATATACAGCGGCAGATTGACCGCGCCGGGCAGCGGATTGTTCTGGGCCTCGCTGGGCAACCGCACGTCCAGCCAGCGCGCCTTGCCGGCATCCACCAGCGCCTTGCCCTCGGCGTAGGCAATACGCCGCGACAGCGGATCATTCAGCAGCTTGCGAAAATCATCCTTGCTCAGGCGCATCAGCGTGCCGCGGGTCAGCGCGGTAACCGTGGCATTCCGCTTGGTGTCGGAGATCAGGGCCTCCTCACCAAAGCAGGAGCCGCCCTCCAGTTCCGCCAGCCGGACCGCCTTCTGATTGGGCTGCTCGCGGGTCACCATGCAGCGGCCCGTCATGATCACGTAGAAGAAGTCGCCGTCGTCGCCTTGCTTGACGATGACGTTGCCGGGCTCGACCTTTACTTCCTGCATACGCATGAACATCGCCTGCAGGTTCGATGGCGGCACCAGCTGGAAGGTGCGCATCTGCAACAGCTTGGTCATCCAGTCGTCGCCGGCAGAGCCCGAATCGGCGCCGCCCAGTTCGCTGACTTCAAAGGAGCCCGTCTGATCCCAGGTCAGCATCACGTCGAGCAGACCGGCATCCACCGATAGGTAACGGACTTCGGTGGCACAGCGGGCACCGACTTTGCGCGGCGACTGATGCGCCAGACGGTGAAACGAGGCAGGTTCTCCAGCACGTACCCGTGACAGCGGTTTGCCGCTGCTGTCTTCCAGGTGCACTTCGCCCTGCAGCACAAAAATAGCCGTGGTCGCAGCATCTCCAATCTTGAACAGCTGCTCGCCAGCGCGCGCCGTCGCCACCGCCGACTTCTTGGCGAGATCGTTCTGGCTTTCTGGACGCAAGGCGTTGAGCGGAACGTAGTTTTTGAACAACGCCGTGTCCACTGCAGCTTCGGAGGTCATGGGTGCGGCCGCTCAGTCATCAGTCTTGTACAGTCCCTGAGCCAATGCTACCACGCACTCCCGGCTGATCGGCATTGCCGCCCAGGGCCGCCCAGACTCCACAATGGCTCCAAGTCAGGGGACGGCGTGTACGTGAAGGCCATTGGCTCAACTCCATTGGCAGGGGTGATGCCTAGACTGCGGATCAATATCAATAGGGGCAAGGATTCCGGCTGGAGCGGCGCATGCGCGTCGTCGATCCCATCATTAGAACCGCAGGGATTGTGCCGTCAATCCCTGAACTGGCGCCCCTGAACTGGTGACATCGCAATGGCGCCACATGAAACATATTGCCAATACGTTACATTCAATGTAACGTAGTTAGATAACGTTACGTTCAGGGATCGCCACATGTCGCAACGGCAAGCAAGGCGTTCGCTCGCGTCGACCTCTCGTGTCGAAACAGCGCGGCGGAGCAGCAGTAAGAGCAGCAAGCAGGATGCGTTGCTGCTGGCAGCCAAGTACTGGGGAAAAGGGCAGAAGCTAGAAATGGCAGCGCTGGCTGACGAACTGGGCGTGACTCGGGTCACGCTATTTCGATGGGTAGGAAATCGAGATGAGCTACTCGCCGAACTGCTGTGGTCGCAGTGGGATCTCTTGTGGAAGGGCGCGCTAGCCGCTCAGAAGGGAAAGGGTGTTGGGTACGTGGCGGGCGTCTGCAAGCGGGTGATGTCGGGGATTCTTCAGTCTCGCGGCATGCGCACATTCTTGGCTGACGATCCAGAGTACGCGCTTCGAATTCTCACCTCGAAGAGCAGCCCGGTGCAGCAACGCGTTATCGACAATGTTCGAACGTTGATCCTCGATCAATCAACAAAGGGGCATATCGATCTGCCGATCGAAGCCGGCGTCCTTGCATACGCCGTGGTCAGGATTGTCGAGTCGTTCATCTATAGCGACCAGATTGCCGGACTGCAGCCCAATGCCGACATAGCTGCTCAGATTCTTTCGCTCGTGTTGCGCCCAGCCCCGGAAAGGATCAAGTCATGATCAAACCTGTATTGCTGACTACTGCCGTTGCGTTGCTGGTAGCTGGCCTGGGCGGATGCCTATCCGAAAGTGAAGCCCCACTCGGGATGAGTCCTGCTGATTCGGCCATCGCGGCTAGCTGCAGCGAAGCATTTACGGAGTACCGGCCTTCGCCGACTGCTACGCAGGAAACCGTGCTGTCGAACCTGAAGGTGACCATGTCAGATGGCGTGGCCATAGCCTTGGATGTACACCTGCCCAGT
>JBFJKG010000054.1:0-9184 GCA_041635075.1 Solimonas sp. | reverse complement strand
TTCAGGCCTACTGGTTGCTCGTGCGTCACCCGCAGGCTCTGCAGCGCGCCGAGCTGCAGCACGCGCTGCGCTCGGCGATCGCACGCCAACAGCTGCGCCTCCAGCGTGAACGGCTGGCCCACCGGGTCCGACTGCACCTGCACTGTGGACGTGTTGACGATGCTTACCGGCACCGAACCTGAAGGAACGCGCCAGCTGGCATTGATCGTGACGTCGGCTGCGGGCGCGTTCTCCTCAAGCTGGGCTTTCAGCTTGAAAGTCTGCCGAGAGCCCGGCGCCAGCTGCGTCAGCTCCGGCGTTATGGTCAGACCGAGGATGGGGTCGGCGGTGACGGCGAAGCTGGCCGACAGCCCGACATAATCGACCCTGATGATTGCGCTGCCGGCAGTGCGTGCGATCACAGTGCCGGCCGGAAAGTAGGAGCCGGAGCCCGGCTCCACCTCGGTACCGCCGTTGCTGACGTCGATCACTCCCGGATTGGAGGAGGACCACTTCACCAGGGATGTCACATCACCCTCGGAGATCTTGCCGTTGCCCTCCATTCTCACCACAGCATTGAGTTGCGGTGCCGTGCATTCCAGAGTCTGCAGATCTCCCCCCACCCCGTTGTAGCGGATGAAGACGCCGGTCGGCGCAGTACCCTCGCCCACCGAAAGATCGCACGCGGTCAGCAACGCTATCGCCAACAGCGTCAGCAGGCGCACACGAGCACAGCTCATTGCGGAAACATCATCACGCGATTGTTGTTGCGGTCGCTCACGTACAGCACACCGTTGTAGACGAACGCGCCGCTGGGGCCGCTGAGGGTGCGTGCGCTGGGGGTATCGTCAACCTCGCCGTCCTGATCGTCATCGTTGGCGACGGCGGCCGCGAAGTTATCAACCTCCTGACCAAACACCTCGCTGGCAGCGCTGCCGTTGGCAATCGGGAACGAGTTGTAGGCGAGCACACGGTTGTTCCCGGAATCTGCGACATAGATGCGGGTGCCGTCGGCGCTGACACCGAAGGGGGTGCGCAAGCTGGTGGCCGCGGTTCCTGCGGTCGAGCGGCTGAAGCCTGACTGCCCGATCACATAGTCCGCTTCTGCGCCCGAATCCTGCGGGAACAGCGACCAGAACAACACGCGGTTATTGCCGGCATCGGCAACCAGCAGACGAAACCCGTCACTCCACAGCGACGCCGGGCGATTCATCTCCTCGGCTTCGTCATCGGCAAGCCGAGACGTAAAGTTCGGCTGCCCCAGGACCTGAGTGGCGGCGGCGCCATTGGCGGTCGGCACGCTACCCCAGACCAGGACGCGATTGTTGTTCTGATCAGCGATCAGCAGCCGGCCGTTGGCGATGATCGCGGCACTCGGAAACGCCAGCTGTGTGGCACTGACGCCAGAGGTGCTGGTGGTGAAGTCGGTCTGACCGACGACCACATCAGGCTGGCTGCTGGCGGCCGTCGGAATCGTGTTCCAGATCAACACCCGATTGTTACCAGAATCCGCTACCACCAACTTGCCGCCCCCCAGGAAGACCGATGAGGGCAGCGCCATGCGGTCACGCGCCGTGGCACCGGTGGTCGAATTTGGACTCGGCTGGCCCAGCACAAACTGTGCAGGCGCGCCGTTGGTGGTCGGCAACTGCGTATACGCCAGCACCCGGTTGTTGGAAGTATCGGCCACGAACATCACCGTGCCGTCGGTGGCAATGTTCCCGAGCGGCTGGGCCAGGGTCGCTGCGCTGGCGGCGCCGCCGCCATTGGGGCTGCCGGCAGTGAAGCTGGCCTGCCCGAGAACCTGAAAAGCTTCGTTCATGTCCACTGAATCGTCGTTGCCGCCGCCGCCTCCGCAGGCCGCGAACCAGGGCGTCAACAGCAGGAGGCAACTCAACAGCGCGACAGAACGGAGCTGCTTGCTGTCAGCGGACCAGATAGGCATTGTCAAAACTCCTTGAGACAAGTCGGGGAATACGATTCCCAAGCTTGCAGGAGTACCGATCCTCTATCTGCAACCGATTGTTTCAGTCAGTAACTCGGCGGCGCGATCGTCCTCTCTCAAACCACAGCGTTGCGATCTGCCTCGGCCGCCAGCGGCAGATGCAGTTCTACAGCGAAGGGCTGATCAGGGCCGCGTGGCATGATCTCCAGCCGCGCTTGGTGCAGGTCGGCTACACGCTGCACGATGGCAAGGCCTAGGCCCGCACCGCCAGGATTGCGTGCGCGGTTGCCGCGCGCAAACGGCTTGCGCAGCGCCGCCCATGCCGGCAGTGAAATGCCGGCACCGCCGTCCTCGACACGCAATACGGCAGATTCGCCGCTGATTCGCGTGCTGACACGGATTGGCTCCGCACCGTGGCGACGCGCGTTGTCGATCAGGTTGCGGATCGCACGCGTCAGCGAATGTGCCCGCAACAGCAGCTCCCGATCCGCACCAAGCTGCAGCTCCAGACCGGCTCGATGTGCGCCCTGCAAGGCGGCGGCCACCACACCGTCCAGGCTCTGCAGCTGCAGTGGTTCATCCTGCCCGTCGCGAGCGAAATCTATGCATTGGCCGACGATATGATCGATCTCCTGCACATCGCGCAGCGTATCCCGCCAGCGGCCATCATCGTCGCCGCGCAGTTCTATCGCCGCCTGTATCCGCGCCAGCGGCGAACGCAGATCATGTGACAAGCCCGCCAGCATCAGTTCACGCTCCTGCAGGTTGCCACGCAGCTGGGCGCCGAGCTGCGTCAACGCCAGGCCGATCTTGCGCAACTCCGTGGGTCCGGAGAACGCCCACGCCGGCGGCGCCGACCCCCGCTCGACATCACCGATGGCCGCCAGTACGGCCCGAAACGGGCGGCGCAGGGCAAGTGTCGCGACCAGCACGGCCAGACCTACGGTCAGCGCCAGACTGGCCAGATTGATCCAGAGAAAATGGCTGCGGACCTTGGCCATGCCTTCGACATCCAGTCCGCGAAATCGTCCCAGATGCTCGGGGTGCTCGCCGGGTCCGACGCCCATGCCCATGACGGCTGGCATGCCCGGTGCCAGCAGAGTGAGGTCGGGTGATGACATCGAGATGCGCCGCTCGAACACGGTGCCATCGGGTCCACTGCGCTCGCGCAGCATGGCCGCGCGGGGCCCGCCACGCAGGCAGGGTTTCTCGGGTTGCCAGGTCTCGCCTTCGTCGCAGAGGCTCAACTGCACCCGAATGTCGGGAGGGGGAAACTGCTTCAGCAATACCAGACTTACCAGCGGAGACAGGAACACCGCGGCCGCGACCAGCAGACCCGCCAGCAGGCGCAGGCTCATGCTGCGGCATCCGCCAGTTCCGGCGTATCCGGCACAAACATGTACCCGCGCCCCCAAACGGTCTGGATATAGCGCGGCGTCGCCGGATCAGGTTCCAGCACATGGCGCAGGCGCGAGACCAGGATATCGACGCTGCGGGAAAACGCCTCGGTCCGCTTGCCCGACGCCAGACTCATCAATTCGTCACGGTTGAGCACGCGACGACCATGGGTCACCAGTACCTCAAGCAGCTGGTACTCACCGGTCGTGATGCGCACGGGCTCACCGTTACGCTGGAGGCTACGGCTCCATAGATCCAGCTCAAACTCTCCGATGCGGATACTGCGTTGCTGCGCAGCCTCGCCTTGCGGTCGACGCCCCGACCGGCGCAGGACGGTGAAGATGCGTGCAACCAGTTCGCGCAGATTGCACGGCTTGGCGAGATAGTCGTCGGCACCGACTTCCAGTCCTATGATGCGATCCACATCGTCGCCCTTGGCCGACAGCATGATTACCGGCACGCCAGCCCGCGACTCGCGCAGTTCGCGACACAGGCTCACCCCATCTTCGTCGGGCAGCATCAGGTCCAGAACGATCAGATCGAAGTGGCCCCGTTGCAGGCTGCGCCGAGCGGCCGCGGCGGTCGACGCGCCTTCGCTATCTATTCCATGGCGATGCAGATACTCAGCCAGCATTTGGCGCAGGCGGACATCATCGTCCACCAGCAGGACTTTGGCTTTCATTGCGACGACTCGTGTGTACCCGGAAGCGTCTGGGCGCACATCTGACCACGGTCACGAACGGCTTGTTCCTCTTAGATACAACTTCATACAAGTCGGCACCAAGCAGAGACGCCTTGTGCCGGCGGCGGGACCTATGGTGCGCATCCACCCCTCGCCCAACACCCCCGATGACCTGCTTACCGCGACTGCGGACCTGCGTCCTGTTTGCCGTAGCTGTATTGACCGCCGGCTGTGAAGCGCAACTTAGCGTAGACCTCAGCAGTTCGGCGGCCGCCGAGGCTCAGGCCGTAGCACTGAAGATCAGCGCCGTGGAACTGCTGGACGCCGACGGGGACAGCACCCGACTTGATCTGACCAGCGGTGCGCGCTCAACCGTGGACCTGCTCGATTACGAAAACGGTGGGCTTCTGCCCCTGTCCGACGAGAGCGGGGATGCCGATACCCAATACACCGGGTTACGTGCGCTGTTTGATCTTGAGGATGCCTATGTCGAGCTTGAGGACGGCAGTCGCGTTGATCTGGTTCTGGACGCACAGGCGGACTACGCCGACATTGATCTGCAAATGGAAGAAGGCGACACCGCCCAGCTGATTATGAGCATGGATCTGCGCTTCTCGCTCAGCGATCGGCGCAGCGATCTCGGCGTCTTCCGTCTGCGCCCGGCCCTGCGCGCGACGCGTGCGGATGATGCCGCGAGCGTAACCGGCACGGTCGCCACCCAGTTGCTGCAGGCGAGCGGCTGCCGGCAAGGGCGCAACATGGCCGAAGGGGTGGCGGTCTATGTCTATGCGGGCGCCAATCGCGCGCCGGCCGATTACTACGCCGATGATGGCGTGGTGTCACTCAATCAGCCGCTGACCTCAGCACCGGTGCGCTACGACGCCTCCCGCGGGGCCTACACCTATACCGCCTACTATCTGAATCCCGGCAGCTACACGTTGGCGCTGACCTGCGATGCCGACGCCGAAGACCCCGCGTCTGATGACGACCTGAGCTTTTACACCGCCCACAACGCAACGCTGACGGCCGACACCGTGGTCACGCTCAACATCGCAGACTGAACAGCGGGATCCACCCAGGGGGTAGCCGGATTCGCCGATGCTTCGCAAAAGTCGCCACCCGCGTTGGGGGCGATGCATGCAGCTACTTGTTTTCATAGGACAAATTTGGACGGCACAGTTGGCCCGCGGCTTGCTCCCTTACAGGGGTCTGCAACCACCCGGGGGACATCCCATGAAGCACCTTGTGACGGCTGTGCTGGCAGCATCCATACTCCTGTCCGGCCCTGCGCGGGCCGATGGCAGTCTCTGTGACTATCAGCTGGCGTATGCGGTGACGGTCGAGGCTGACCGGATACACCTGATCAACGAGCACCAGACTTGGCGCCTGCACGGCGATCAGCTCTATCTCGACGGCGAAGTCCAAGCGTTGAACGCGGGTGAGCGTAAACAGCTAAATCTGTATCGCCAGGGCTTGGCACAGCTAACGGCTGACGCAGGTGCCCTGGCCCGGGAAGGCATTTCCCTCGGCATAGAAGCCGCGACCCTGGCGATGGCCGCTCTGGCCGACGATCAGGCTGCCGACCGCCTGAGCCAGCAGATGGCAACCGTGGCGGAGCGCCTGCGCGCTCGCTACGACGGCCATCATCTGCCGGCCGGCACACTGCGCGATCACCACCTCGATGCCGTGCTGGAGGCTGAAATCGAGACCCTGGTGCTGCGCGCAGCAGGGGACATGGCCGGCGGCATTGCGGCGTTTGCCTGGTCCGCCATCACTGATCCGGCACACGCCGAGGCCCGTGGCGCGCGCATCGAACGCCTGGTGGAGCGCAGGGTACAGCCGCGCGCGGATGCGCTGGAAGCACGTGCGGATAGTCTCTGCAAAGACCTGCGGAAATTGGATGCGCTGGAACGCAGGCTTGATCGCTTTGATCTGCTGCGCAGCGTTGCCGCCTCGGTCTAGGCGCGGAACCGCGGCGGTATCGTCAGTTCGTAGGTAACCCCGGTGCCGGCATTGAGCCCCGGCAGGTTGGGCCCGCGCTGCGAGCTGAAATACAGACGGCTGCCATCTGCGGTAAACGCGGGGCCCGTGAGTTCCGAGCCACCCAGCGTCACCTGCAGCAAGGTCTTGGCCGGCTGATTGGGAATGATCAGCACCAGGCGCATGGCCTCACCATCTTCAGCCACGATGACATCCCCCGCCGGGCTGACGACGACGTTGTCGACATCATCCATCGGCAGCTCTATCGAGTCGTTGTCGAACACGATCTCGATCAGCTCGTTGTCGACGTCATAGGCCAGCACGCGGTTGTCACCCTTGCAGGCAAAGTAGATCAGCGCTCGCGTCGGGCGGGTTCCTCCCGGTGGCACGCTACGCAGCGCCGGGGGCACCTCGTAACACCAGATCCCCTCGCCCCCCTTGAACACCGTGCCGGGAACCGCCAACCCGGCAGCGGCCAGCGAAGAGCGAACCGCCGACTGCGCCTGGCCCGGTTCGACAACATCGACCCAAGCGCCGGGCAGCAAGGTCTGCAATGCCGCCCCCTCGGGGTAGCCTCCGTTCTCGTAGCCGGCTACGTTCAGCACCTGCAGGCGGCCCTGCGCCAGATTCAGGCGCTGACCGCCGTCAGTCCGATCACCGGCCTCGGCGACAAAGCGGTAGAGGCGACCGTCGCCCGCATCCTCGGTCAGGAACACCGTGCCGGTCGGCAGATCAACAGCCGCTGCCTCGTGGTTAAAGATGCCCAGCGCCGGCTTGGCGACCGCATCGGCGCTGGTGCCAAACGGCGCGCACTCGTAAACCTGACCATCGCTGGTTTCCTCACAGGACAGCCAGGTTCCCCAAGGGGTGCGGCCACCGGCGCAGTTGCTACGCGTGTTGTCGAGGATGCGATAGGCCTCGGTCACGGTGCCGTCCGCGGCAAAACGCAAGGCGCCGACGCCGCCGCCGGGATTGGTTTCGCTGTTGGAGACATACACCCAGCCGCCATCGTCCGCTGCATAACACGCCCCACCATCCGGAAACGTGTGCCAGGCGTAGCCGGTGATGCCCAAGGGATCGGGCAGCCCGGTGACCGGGTTGCTGAGGTGACGCGCGACCGCGCGCACCGCGAATCCCTCTGGCGCGAGAATGCCGTCCAGGCCGGTATCGACCAACGGCCCGATAGCCGCCAGCGGCCCAGGTGCGATGGTCAACTCCCTGGACCCGGGCGACCCGCCGCCCCCGCCCGCGACCCCTGCGGAGCCGCCGCAGGCGACCAGCCATCCCGGCACCGCCGCCGTCCCGGCGGTCAGGAACACGTAGCGCAGAAACGCGCGGCGGCTATTCGGAACGGGTGAAGTCGACATCGGCGGAAAGCTCCATGGATTTCACGCAACGGTAACGTCAGGATGTGAAAAGTCCGTGAAGGCAGCCATTTTGCGGCACACTGGAGCGCCACCTCCGGGAGTGCCCATGCGCATACTGCATACCATGCTTAGGGTCGGCGATCTGGATCGCGCCATTGCCTTCTATCGTGACGTACTCGACATGCGCCTGCTGAGCCGCAAGGACTACCCCGACGGCAAGTTCACGCTGGCCTTTCTGGGCTTTGATGACGGCAACGCTTCAGGCGGCGCCGAACTTGAGCTGACCTACAACTACGGTGTTGATCGCTACGAGATCGGCACCGCCTATGGCCACATCGCCATCGCGGTCGACGACGCAGCGGCTGCCTGCGAGCGCGTGCAGGCGCGAGGCGGCAAGGTGACACGTCCAGCCGGGCCGATGAAGCACGGAACCACCGTCATCGCCTTCGTCGAGGATCCGGATGGCTACAAGATCGAATTCATCCAGCGCCGAGAGCCCTGATGCACAGCAGACACGAACGCAGCGCGGGCGCACACTCGGCGGGAGCACGTGCTTGAGCACCCCTATGGACGACGCGGTCAAGCGCTTTCGCAGTGAGTATCAGGCCAGCATTGGCCAACACTACAACGGCTGGCTGCATGGCGGCTTCATCTTCGCGGTCGGCGGGCTCTACATCGCGACCTGCGCTTATCAGGCGCAGGGCGGCGGCTGGGCCTGGCTCAGTGTGATCCCGGGCTTTGTGCTCGCCAACTTCGGGGAATGGTGGCTGCACAAGTACGCATTGCATCGCCGCATCGAACCGTTGCGTGCCCTTTGGCAGCGGCACACGGTACAGCACCATCATTACTTCACCGAATCCGCGATGACGGTGGGCTCGCACCGCGAGTACCGCATCATCTTCTTTCCACCGTACGCGGTCGTCGGCATCGGCCTGATTCACGCGCTGTTCGGCGCACTATGGGCGCTGCCGTTGGGCGCTGCGGCCGGCTGGGCCTGGATGCTAGGGGGCATGAGTCATTACATGCTCTACGAGATTCTGCATACCGCCGCGCACCTGCATGAGCGCCCGATCTATCGCCATCTGCCATTGGTCAACACGATGCGGCGCAATCACTGGATGCACCATCATCAGAAGCTGATGCCGGAGTACAACCTGAACCTGACCGTACCGTTCGCGGACTGGGTGATGCGCAGCAGCGACCTCGACCGCGGCCTGTTCGGCACCCTGTTCAACGGCTACCGCATGGATTACCTCAGACCCGAGGTCCGCGCCGCCATCAAGCAGCCCGCGTTTCCGCCGGGGACTTGACGAGCGTTCCGTCGCCGTCTTAGGCTCGCGCCCTCAATGAACACCCTCAAGCAGATCGCCCTCGTAGTCGTAGCGGTCGTCGCCATCAGCGACGCGCCTTAGGGGATCTGCACGCACAGCAAACCCCCGCCGGCGCAAGACCGGCGGGGGTTTTTTGTTTCAACCGCCCCGGTCCACTGCCAGCGGGTCCACTCAGTCGGACCTGTAGAGCACCAACATGGACATCAACGGCGCGGAATTCATCGTTCGCTATCTGGAACAACAGGGCGTGCGCCAAGTCGTCGGCATCCCCGGCGGGGCGCTGCTACCGCTTTACCGCGCGCTGGCGGACTCGCGCCTGCAGCATGTGCTGGCGCGGCACGAACAAGGCGCCGGCTTCATAGCCCAGGGCATGGCCCGGGTCAGCGGTCGTGCCGCTGTGTGCCTGGCGACCTCCGGACCCGGCGTCACCAATCTGCTGACCGCGATCGCCGATGCCAAAGCGGATTCAGTCCCGCTGGTAGCGCTCTGCGGTCAGGTGCCG
>JBFJKG010000053.1:0-9214 GCA_041635075.1 Solimonas sp. | reverse complement strand
TGGGTGGCCTGCCGACGCAGGCAGCGCTCAATATCGTTGCGTTGCTGAATGAGTGCGGCGTGCCACCGGAGAACTTCTTGGTGGCGGCCGGTCTCGGGGGCGAGTTGGCGCCGTCCACCGCTGAGCGCGATCCCCTGCCCGTAGGTTCTCTCGAACTGGTGGTTGAATACCCCGAAGACATCAAGATGTATGGTGTTTCGTTCAATACCACTGTGGGGGACTGGGCATGGTCCGGCGAGTACGCCTATCGTCCCAACCTGCCGATCCAGATTCACACCACGGACGTCATTTTTGCGGGCCTGCAGCCAGCATTCCCGGAGAACGACTACGACGTCGCGATTGCGACCCTGCCGGGTCGCCGGTCGGCGGTACCGGACTTCATCACCCAGTATCGTGGGGTCGAGATCGGCCCCGGCGACTACGTTCGCGGCTATGAGCGGATGAAGATCGGTCAACTGGGTACCACGCTCGTCAAGACCATCGGTGGTGACAATCCGCTGGGCGCAAGCCAGATCGTGCTGCTGCTTGAGATGGGCCTGACTCATGTCATCGACATGCCCGGCCTGGATGAGCTGCAGTTCAATGGTGGCGGCACCGATACCCATATCTCCGCCGGCGCCGACGGCAGTGTCGGCATCAACCCGGTAGATATCCGTAGTGACCCGAATGATCCGGAGAGCATCAATACGACGCCTTCATTGCGCCAGAATCCGACTGCGCAAGGTGATCGCGGCGGCTTCGGCACCGAGATCTCATACGGGTATCGATTGATTACGCTGACGCGATTTGACAGCGCGTTCATGGGGGTCAACGTCGAGCTGCTGAATGGCCTGTTCCATGACGTGGAAGGCGTGTCCCCGGGCCTGGGCCAGAATTTCGTCGAAGGCCGCAAGACGATCCTGTCCGGTATTCGCTGGGATTACCTGTCCAAGTACAACGGTGAAATCCGTTATACCTGGCTCACGGGCGGTGGCAAGCGTGACGCCTCCCGCGATCGCGACACATTGCTGGTTTACCTGGGCTATCAGTTCTGATGCAGCGATCTGATGCGGGTTGATTTTCGTCTGTCGGTACTGGCCGGTCTGTTGGTGTTGGCGGCGACAGCCGCTGAGGCCAAGGTCAGTGCCGAGACGGCCGCACGGTTGCTGGGTGAACTGACGCCTGTTGGTGCAGAACGGGCCGCGAGCGAGGATGGCCGTATTCCGGAATGGCGCGGGGGGCTGACGCAGCCCCCCGCCTGCTTCAAGGGAGCGGGTCAGCGCTACTGCGATCCGTTTGCCGACGATCAGCCGCTGTACACGGTCACGGCAGACAATGTGGCCGAGCACAGCGCCTTCCTGACGCCCGGGCAGGTCGCGCTCTTTGAGAAGCACCCGCAGACTTACCGGATGCGGGTATTTCCGACCCGGCGCAGTTTTGCCAATCCGCAGTTCATTTATGACGCAACGCGCCAGAACGCGCTGAAGGCGGAGCTGGGCGGCAATGGCGAAGCCCTGCTCGATGCCGCGACCGGCGTGCCGTTCCCGATTCCCGGCAATGCGTTGGAGCTTATTTGGAATCACAAGCTGCGTTATCGGGATGTATCCGTTCGGCGCTGGAACAACCAGTTCTCGGTCAGTTCGGCGGGAGACTTCAACCAGACCAAGATTCGTGAGGACATGTTCGTTGGCTACAGCCAACCGGGCATTACTCCGGAGGCCTTGGACAACGTGTTGTTCCAGTTTCTGCAGCTGACCGAGCAACCGCCGCGCCTGGCTGGGTCTACGCTGCTGATTCACGAAACCATGGATCAGGTCAGCGAAGCGCGCCGGGTCTGGCAGTACAGCCCGGGACAGCGGCGCCTGCGGCGGGCACCAAACGTAGGCTATGACAACCCGGGTACCGGGGCCGATGGTTTGCGTACCAACGACCAGACCGACACCTTCAACGGCCCGATGGACCGCTACGATTGGAAGTTGCTAGGTAAACGTCAGTTGCTGGTTCCAGCCAACAGTTACCTGCTGCATAGCGACGCGCTGCGCTACGCAGATATCATCAAGAAGGGGCACATCAACCCCGAGTACCCGCGATACGAGTTGCGACGGGTGTGGGTTGTCGAGGCATTGCTGCGCAAGAATACGACGCACCAGTACCGGCGCCGCACGTTCTATGTCGACGAGGATGGCTGGCAGATCCGCGTGGTGGATCTGAACGATGCCCGCGATCAGCTATGGCGCGTCCAGGAGACGCACAGCATCGTAGCCTATGACAAGCCCTATGAACTCCCGGTATGCGAAACCGTGTACGATCTTCAGAATAATCGTTACCTCGCGCAGGCACTCAATAACGAAGATCCGGAGACCGCCACACACAGCTTCGAGCCGGACTACTTCGGCCCCGGCAATGTGTCCAAGCTGTCTCGGCAGTAGGGCTGGCACGCGTCAAGGTCAACAACAGCAGATTTCAAAATTAAGCCGCGGCGGACCGGCGGTTGCAGGACACAGGAGAGAGAGATGAACGTCGAGATCAAGACCGTGCGGACCCTGCTAGCGGCAGGCCTGCTGACCTTCTGCAGCGCAGTGGTCGCGCAAGACGATGCGACCGAGCCCGAGGCGGAAGCTTCCGCGGTCAAGCCGATGCCATCGGAGATCATGCCGCTGACGGCGCAGTCAATGCTGCTTGATGTGGTCAATCTGGGTAGTCATCTGGTGGCGGTGGGCGATCGCGGAGCGGTCGTGATTTCCACCGATGGACGCAAATGGGTGCAGGTCTCGGTACCGGTACGCTCACCGCTGACTGCGGTGTCATTCGCTGACGCGGAAAATGGCTGGGCGGTAGGTCACGATGCGGTCATCCTTCGGACTCGTGACGGCGGCAAGACCTGGGTGCTGCAGAACTTTGAGCCCGAGCTGGAAATGCCGTTTCTTGATGTGTTGTTTCTTGACGCCAATCGTGGCTTTGCGGTTGGAGCTTACGGCCTGATGTACGAGACCAGCGATGGTGGTGAGCACTGGACCGGCGTCGAGTCCGATGTGCGCGCCGATGAACTGCATTTCAACAGCATCATCCGCTTGAAGAACGGCGACATCCTGCTGGCCGGCGAGCAGTCAACGCTAGCGATGTCCAGCGATCAGGGTGCCAGCTGGGTCACGCTCGAATCGCCATACGAAGGGTCCATGTTCGGTGCGGTTGCGCTAGGAGAGAAGGGCGCGGCCATCTTCGGCCTGCGTGGCAATGCCTATGTGACTGATGACGTGCGGGCGGGGAACTGGACCGAGGTCAAGACCGATACCGTTGCCTCGATGTTTGGCGGCACGGCATTACCCAGCGGCGGGGTAGCCATGGTCGGGCTCAACGGCAATATCGTGGTTATGGATGCCAACGGTGGCAATGTGCATCTGCTCAAGACCCCAAGCGGCACACCGCTGTCGGCGGCGGTGCCGTTTGGAGACGAGCTGCTCGCCGTCGGCGAGTCCGGTGTGCAGCGAATAGCGCTGCAGTAAGCGCGGACCGTAACTAAAACAGATTAACGAAGGGGAGCGCCCATGGCAGGCAAAGCAATGTTCTCGCAAGACGCAATTCTTGCGGTCGTCGAACCGATCATTTACGGCAAGCGTATGCTGATGCTGGCGCTGCTTGGCGTCCTGACGGCGATCTTCGCGGTCTTCGCAGCCGGTACGCATGTCGATGCGGGCTTCGACAAGTCGGTACCTCTGCATCACCCGTACATGCAGGTGCTGAAGCAGTACGAAGATGAGTTCGGTGGCGCCAACACAGTGCTGGTTGCGCTGATTCAGAAGGACAAGTCCCACGACATCTATAACGAACACTTCCTCAGCAAGCTGAAGAAGGTGACGGATGAAGTGTTCTTTCTGCCCGGCATCGATCGCTCGCGCGTGTCGTCACTGTTTACGCCGGATGTGCGCTATGTTGAGGTGGTCGAGGGTGGCTTTGCCGGTGGCAACGTGATTCCGGCCGAGTACCAGCCGACCGATGCAATGTTCACGCTGGTGCGGGCCAACGTTGGCAAGGGCGGCCATGTCGGCCGTTATGTGTCGAAGGACCAGACCGGTGCGATGGTGTTTGCCGAACTGCTGGAGATTGATCCGGTCAGCGGCAAGAAGCTCGATTACCGCGTCGCAGCCAAGGAGCTTGAGGACAAGATTCGCGGCCAGTATCAGGACGACCAGATAGACATCCACATCGTCGGCTTCGCCAAGGTCATCGGCGACGTGACAGATGCCGCCAACGAAGTGGTCATGTACTTCTTCGTCGCGCTGGGCATGACGTTCGTACTGCTGATCCTGTATCTCGGCAGCTTCAAGCTCGCCATTCTGCCGCTGGTGTGTTCGTTCATTGCGGTCATATGGGAGTTCGGTCTGCTGACTGCCAGTGGCTATGGTCTGGACCCGTTCGCGATTCTGGTGCCGTTCCTGATCCTCTCGGTCTCGGTGTCACATGGTGTGCAGTACACCAGTTCCTGGGTATCGGAACTGGCCACCGGCAAGAACGGCTACGACGCCTCGGTGGAAACGTTCCGGCGTCTGGCGATTCCGGGAACGACTGCGCTGATCACCGATCTGGCCGGCTTCCTGACGATACTGTTGATTCCGATCGACATCATTCGTGAGATGGCCATCAACGCGTCGTACGGCATGGCCGCGATCATCGTCACCAACAAGATCCTGATGCCGATCTGGCTGACGTACATGAGCGTCTCTGACGTCGACAGTTTCATCAAGAAGCAGGAGGCCCGTGAGGCGGTCTTCAATCCGTTCTTCCGCATGCTGTCGCGTCTCAGCAAGCCGGTGCCTGCGGCCATCATCATCCTGATTGTGGCGGCCCTGTTTGGCTGGGCGACGTGGAAGGCCAAGGACATGCAGTACGGCGACTCCCAGGCCGGCGTGCCGGAACTGCGTCCGGACTCGCGTTACAACAACGACTCCAATGCCATCACGGCCAACTTCACGATCGGTACCGACATCATCAAGGTGATTGCCGAGACCGATCCGGAAGCATGCATCAAGTACGACGTGATGGAGCAGATCGATCGCTTCGGCTGGCACATGGAAAATGATCCGGGCGTCGCCTCGATCCTGTCGCTGCCGTGGGCGGCCAAGCAGGTCAACATGGCCTTCTCGGAAGGTGCGCCAAAGTTCAAGGTGTTGCCAAGAAACCAGTTCACGATGGTGCAGGCGATCACGCCGATCCCGACCTCGTCAGGCCTCCTGAGCCCGAACTGCTCGGCGATGGCGGTCTTTGTCTTCACCAAGGATCACAAGGCCGAGACCCTCTCGCGGCTGACCGACCTTACCAAGTCGTTCAATCAGGCGAATGCCAACGATTGGTTCGATGTGCACAAGGTTAGCGATCCGGCGTACTGCGCCGAGAAGCTGAGCGTGCGTCGTGAGGTTGGTGACGCCAAGGTGGCATTGAAGCGCCAGATCACGGCGCTGAAGGCACAGGATTTCAGCGACACCGAGGTCGATGCGGATCCCAGCGTGGTGGCCCGGCACGAAAAGCTGGAGAAGGCGCGAGCGCGGCTGGCCGAGCTCGACAAGCCGTGTCCGGTCAACTTCGCTCTGGCATCGGCGCAGGGCGGTGTGATGGCAGCGTCCAACGAAGTGGTGCACGAGAAAGAGAAGCCGATCGTCTACTACGTGTACGCAGTGATCATCATCTTCCTGTGGCTGTCGTTCCGGAACGTGTCCGGCGTGGTCTCGATACTGCTGCCGCTGTACGTTGTCTCGGCGCTGATTTCCGCGCTGATGGCCGTCAAGGGCATCGGCATGAAGGTGGCTACGCTGCCGGTGGCGGCGCTGGCGGTCGGTATCGGTGTCGACTACGGCATCTACATCTACTCGACGATCGAGGAGTACGTGCACAAGGGCAAGAGCCTGCAGGAGGCGTTCTACGAGACCCTGCGCATGACCGGCAAGCCGGTGATCTTTACCGGCCTCGTGCTATCCGGTTCTGTGGCGACTTGGCTGTGGTCCGGCCTGCAGTTCCAGGCCGATATGGGCCTGCTGCTGACCTTCGCGTTCTTTGCCAATATGGTGGGCGCAATCGTGGTCTGCCCGGCGCTATGCCGCTACTTGATGAAGCTGCCTAACGGCTAAGCAGCATCAGCGGTATGCAAGGGGCCCCGCATAGCGGGGCCTTTTGCTTATGCGGCGTCGGCTGACAGGGCGTAGGGGGTGGCGGCAATGGCGGGATCAGTGCCGCTCTGTCAGTCTTGCGCCGCACAGAGGTGGCGCGAAGCAACAGGGGGTGCAGGTGTCGCGCGGTAGCGGCGATACTGGCGCACATCTCACTAAGAATCGGGCAGGCGTTTGCTGGGGGCTGGCGTAACCGCAGTCGCAGATACGCACCCGCAAGGAGGCGCGGATGCTGGGGCGATGCAAAACTATTGGATGCTCTCTGCTGCTGACGCTGCTTTCCAGCATGGGTCTGAATGCGGCCGAGCCGGTTGATCTGCTGGCGATCTGCAACGACGCCCTCAATCTCAATCCGCGATACGCCGCGGCCAGGGCCGAGTACCTCGCGGCGCGGGAGCTGGTGCCGATAGCGACCGGCAAGCTGCTGCCGCAGTTTGGCCTGACCGGTCAGGCGAACTACGTTCATCATCGGGTACAGGGCGACTACTATGGTCTGGTCGACATTGACCGTGCGGATGATTACGAGAGCTATCAGTACGGAGCCGTCCTGGAGCAGGCGCTGTACCGCCCCGATCTGTTCATCGGCAAGACTCAGGCAGAGTTGCGCGTGCGCGCCGCCAGCTACGCGTTGGAGGCGGCACAGGATGAGTTGCTGATCGGGGTTGCGGAAGCCTACTTTGCGGTGCTTGCGGCCTACGACGGTCAAACCTCCGCCGCTGCGGCCGAGCGCTCGTTCGGCGAACAGGTCGATATGCTGCAGTCGCGCGTCGACGCCGGACTGACCACCGAGGCGGAGCTGAAGGCCGCACAGGCGCGCTATGAGTTGGCACAGGCCGATCAACTGGAGGCCGCCAACGCGATCCAGACCAGCACCGCGTGGCTGGAGTCGCTGACCGGAAAGCGCTACCCGCAGCTGAAGCGGCTGCCAGAGGAACTGCGCCTGCTGCCGCCGCAGCCGCAGGACGAGCAGGTGTGGATCGCGCGCGCAGAAGCCGCTAACGCCGCCGTGCTCGCGCAGCGGGCTGCCGCTGAGGCGGCAAAGCTCGACCGCGAGCGTGCTCAGAAAGCCGGGTGGCCGCGCGTCAGCCTGAACGGAATGATGGTGCGCCTGGATAATGGTGGCGGCGTCAGCGGCGAGCGCGATGATCAGTATGACCGTATAGGCGTGAACGTGGAGGTGCCGATCTACAGCGGGGGGCAGCTCAGTGCCGGCGTGCGGCAGTCGGCAGAGCTGCAGAAGCGCGCCGAGGCGCTGGTCGCCGATGTGACCGCCAAGGCGGTTCGCGATACCCGTCTGGCCTACCTGAACAGTTTGTCTGGCTTGCAGCGCGTGAATGCGCTGCAACGCGTTGTCGAGGCTTCGCGCGCGTCCGAGCAGGCGGCACGTGCGGGCTACGATGCCGGCACCCGCAGCAGCACCGATGTGCTGGAGGCGCTTGAGCAGCGCTACCGCGCCGAGCGTGACTACGCGTTGGCGCGCTACAAGGCGGTGGTCAACGCGCTGCGGCTCAAGCAGCAAGCCGGGCAGTTGCTGACAGCAGATCTGGCTCAGGTCAGCCGGATGTTGCGTGCGGTCCCTGCCGTCACTCGCTGATCGGCGCCGACGGCCAGCCTATCGTGCGCGCGCGCTTTCGTCAGTTTGTCGTGGAGCGCGCGCACCCCGTAGACGGTGAAGTTGAAGTCTGGGCGAGCCCCGAGTCAGCCCCGGTGAGGTTGAGCGAGGATGACTACGCGCTGGCCGTGCTGCACGACGGCACGCGCGATGCTGTCGCCGTGCGTCAGGCCGCCGCACGGGCAGGACGCATGCTCAGCGCCGCCGTGATCGAGGGTTTCGTCGCCGAGCTGGCGCAGCAACGACTGATGCGGCGAGGCACGCATGAGACGCTGCCGCCGCCGGCACATAGCGACGCGGAGCGTGAGGCCCTGGGCTGGACCGGTGGCGTGCCAAGCCTCGCGGCGACCGCCGCGATGGCGTTGCCACCCTCGTCGGTTCCGGGTTCACGCGCCAGTCCAGGGCTTACGGGTGGCCTCACCGGACTGGTGACCGGACGGCGCGGGCAGGCCAATCAGCTTGATGTGCAGTTGTCGCCGCGGTGGTTTGTGATGGGAGGGCGGCTGTTGATCTGGCCCGTGGCATCACGCTGGCACCTGCTCGCGTTCGCGCTGTTGTGCGGAGTGGCGGCGGCGCTGCTGATCGCGCACCGCAACGACTGGCTGCAGATGACGGTAGGCCTGTTCGGCAGTTTCCGCGCGGTAGTGACGATGCTGGTCGGCGCCGTTCTGGTGAATCTGTTCTCGATGTCGGCCCGTGCAGCCGCCATCGCCCATTACACACCTGAACAGCCGCGTATCGGCTTGGTGTTCAGCACGATAGGTTTTCCGCGCCTGTTCGTCGACACTGCCGGCGCCGCGGAACGCGCGTCCCGCAAGGAGCGCCTGCGCATCGTCGGCAGCGGTCTGGTGGGTACTGCGGCACCGGCTGCGCTATCGGTTCTGCTGTGGTTCCTGTTTGTCGAGACGCATCTGGCCTTCGCGCGCTTTTGTGTCGGCTTGACCTGGGTTACCAGCATCTCTCTGGCGCTGAGGGTCAATCCGCTGGCGCGATTTGATGGCTACTTCATGCTCAGCAATGCGCTGGACACGCCCAACCTCAGGGAACAGGCGATTGCAGCGCTTCGGGGCTTGCGCCGCAGCGGCTGGTCGACGCGATCACGACAGCTTCCGTATCGCGCCTTGTTCGCCTACGGTCTGGCACTGCTTGGTTTTGTTGTCGCGTTGCTGGTGGTCTTGCTGTGGGGCGTCGGAGGTTGGCTGAGTGAGCGCTACCACGGCATCGGGTTTCTTGCTCTTCTGAGTGTGATGGGGGTTTTCATGGTCAAGCAGTATTCGCGGGTGGCGGTCGAACGCTCAACGATGGGCCATATCAAGCGGCCGTGGCGACCGACCCGCAAGCAGAAGACGGTTGCGGGGATTGTCGCGCTGATCTGCGTGCTGCCGTATCCCTACTCGGCCAGCGGCGATTTCGATGTGCTGCCCAGCGACCGAGCCGACGTGCGTGCGCTGGTGGCTGGCGATGT
>JBFJKG010000052.1:0-9252 GCA_041635075.1 Solimonas sp. | reverse complement strand
TGGGAATCCGTCATCAGCGCATGCAGATCCTTGACGACCGCATTGAGGTCCAGGCGCTTGAACGCCTCGGCGTAGTTAAACGCCGCTCCGAGGGGGTTCGAGCGCTCGGAATGCTGGTGCAGGATGTTCAGATTCAGCTGGTTGGGCCACCACTTGGCGTTGGTGGTTGCCCCAGCCATTGCTTGCTTGCGGCTGCCGCCCGAGAACGGGCACTTCGATTCAGTTGACATGGATATCTCCTTCCATTGCTTGCACTTTACGCCCGATCAGGCGCCCACACCGTCAGATCGCGGAAGCCGCTTCGTCACCGCGCCCGACGGGCATGCTCGACAGCCGTAGATGGCGGCCTGGCACTGCGATCCGGGGTCATCTTCTCGCCACACGTTCGATTAATCCAATTGATTTAATATCCAATTACCATTCTAAATAGCTATTGAAGCCGGCACTCCCTTAGCTTCCGTACGCCCGCCCCAGGTCAAAGGATGCCGGCCTTATTTGGCGATCCGACGCGCTTCACGGAAAATGGCCGGCCTTTTGTCTTGCCCCTACAGATAGAACCGTTCATGGCTGCCCATCCGCTCCTGCTTGAAATCGGCACCGAAGACCTGCCGGCACGCTATGTGACCGCTTTAGCCGGAGCCCTGTCGAACGGGATTACGGATGGCATGCGCAAGCGGCAGATTCCGTTCGGCCCTCAGGTTCAGACGTTTGCCACGCCACGTCGTATCGCTGTCATCGTTGCTTTCGTTGCCGACCAGCAACCCGACCAGCAGATCGAACGCACCGGGCCGGCACTGAAGGCCGCAATCAAGGACGGAACGCCCACCCCTGCGGGCCTCGGCTTTGCAAAATCCTGCGGGGTCGAGTTCAGCGATCTGGGCGAGAAAGACGGCAAGCTGCACTACGCCAGCCAGGCTCCGGGGCGGGCCACCATAGCGTTGCTGCCGGAGATATTTGAAGAAGCACTCAAGGGCATGGACGCGTTGGTGCCCAAGCGCATGCGATGGGGCAGCGGCGACGAAACCTTTGTGCGTCCGGTCCAATGGCTGCTGTGCCTGCTGGGCGCGGATATCGTGCCGTTGAAGCGTTTCGGCCTCAGTGCTGGCCGCATCACGTACGGCCACCGCTTTCACTCCCCCGACGCCATCACGCTGGACACGCCTGAGGCCTATGTGCCGGCCTTGCTCGGCGCCCACGTCCTACCCGACCCGGCTGGCCGCAAGCATGAGATTCGTCGCCAGATCGAGGCTGAAGCCCAGCGCCTGGGCGGCCACGCACGGATTGCAGAGGAACTGCTGGACGAAGTGACGGCACTGGTGGAGTGGCCGGTGGCGATCACTGGCCATTTCGAAGCCAGCTATCTGGAACTGCCGCCCGAGGTGATAGTCGCCACAGTCGAAACCAACCAGCGCTACTTCACCGTGTTCAAGGACACGGCGCTGAGTCAGCTGACATCAGCCTTCATCACCGTCGCCAACATTGAATCCCGCGACGTCGCCCAGGTCGTAGCCGGCAACGAACGTGTGGTCCGCCCCCGCTTGAGCGATGCGCTGTTCTTCTGGCGACAGGATCTCAAGCAGCCGCTGGCCGCCTATGGCGCGCAACTGACCACGGTGACATTCCAGAAAGAGCTCGGCAGCATCGGTGACAAGGTGGCGCGCATCGCTGCGCTCGCCGGAACGATTGCAACGGCGCTGAAAGCCGATGTCGCCACGGCCCAGCGCGCCGCGGAATTGTCCAAATGCGATCTCGTCACCAAGATGGTGTTCGAGTTCCCGGAACTGCAGGGCCTGATGGGTGGCTACTACGCGGAGAAATCCGGCGAGTCGCGCGTGGTCGCCACCGCGATCCGTGAGCACTATCTACCCACGCAGCAGGGCACGCCGATTCCTTCGACCATCGAGGGGCAGATCGTCGCCTTGGCCGACAAGCTCGACAGCTTGGCGGGCATCTTCGCCATCGGCCAGAAGCCGACCGCGAGCAAGGACCCCTATGCGCTGCGCCGCGCAGCCCTGGGTGTGCTGCGCATCTGCCTTGAGGGGCAACTGCCACTGGATCTCGAGCACCTGTTCAAGTCGGCGCTCGACATGCAATCCGCTGGCAAACGCGATGCGTCTACGCTGAGCGAACTGACCGAGTTCGCGATGGAACGACTGCGCGCCTATCTGGTCGGGCAGTCCGTTGACGGCCGCGAGATTGGCGCTGAAGCGTTTGAGTCTGTGAAGGCCATGGACATATCGCAGCCCCTGGATTTTCAGCAGCGTCTGCTGGCGGTGCATCACTTCTTGGCGCTACCAGCCGCACCCAATCTCGCCGCTGCCAACAAGCGCATCCGCAATATTCTCAAGCAGGCCGACATGACCGAGGCTCCGCTTCAGTCCGGCTTGCTGGCACACGAGGCCGAGCGCGCTCTGCATGCCAAGCTGCAGGAGCTCGAAAAGCTGAATGCAACGACCGCAGACTACACCGCCCAGCTGGTAAATCTCGCCGCACTGCGCGAACCAGTGGACGCGTTCTTTGAAGCGGTGATGGTCAACGATCCGGATGCGACGATCCGCGCCAATCGGCTGGCCCTGCTGTCACGCCTGGACGCGCTGTGCCGCTCCGTAGCCGATCTGGCCCAGCTGCCCGGCTAGGCCAAGCACGCGCTAAAGTGCGGCCATGAAGATCGTCATACTCGACCGCGACGGCGTCATCAATGAGGATTCGCCGGACTACATCAAGTCCGCCACTGAATGGCACCCGGTAGCCGGCAGCCTGGAGGCGATAGCCAAGCTTTGCCAATCCGGCTTCCGTGTATTCGTGGCCAGCAACCAGTCAGGTCTAGGGCGCGGTCTGTTTGACTACGACGCCTTTCGAGCAATCAACGAACGCATGCACAAGCAGCTGGCCGAGGTCGGCGGTCGCATCGACGGCGTGTTTTTTGCGCCCGACCATCCGGACCATGCCAGTGATCAGCGCAAGCCAGCCCCCGGTATGTTGCTGGACCTGGCACGGCGCCTGAATCTGAATCTGGAAACCGTGCCAGTGGTCGGGGATTCACTGCGCGATGTCGAAGCCGCGCGTGCAGCAGGGGCGGTGCCCGTCCTGGTGCGTACCGGCAACGGTGCGCACACCGAGCAGTCCGCTGCACCCGCACTGCGCGGCGTCGCGATCTACGATGATCTGGCCAGCTACGCCAACGCGCTGATCGCCGCTCAACAGGCGCTGCCGCAGCTGCTGCACTAGGCCGTTCAGCGCGCGCGGCTCAGGCGGCGTAATCTTCGCGGCGTCGCTCGATCTCCACCCCGACCGACTTCACACCGGCCACCGCGCCCGGCTTGTGTACGGCCAGACGCAATGCCTGAATCGCGAACTGCTCGAACAGCGCGCGCGCCAGCGCATCCGCCAGCGTCTCCAGCAAAGCCGGCTGTTGCTCAGTGGCCACGCGTGTCACCAATGCTGCCACTGCCGCGTAGTCAACCGCATCTGCCACTGCATCACTCGCTGCGGCGGCTCGGGTATCGACCTGCAGGTCGAGATCAATCAACAGCGGTCGCGGGAGTTGGCGCTCCCAGCGATGAACGCCGATGGTGGCCTCGACCCTGAGTCCGTGTACAAAGATCTTGTCCATGCGCGCCCTCTATGCGTCCACTAGGCCGGCGGCCTCAGCTGGTCCAGCGTCCACCGCGGGGTTGTGAACAGCTTGCCGTCGGGCACGCGACCTTGCGCACGCCGCGCCCAACCTGCGTAGGCGATCATCGCGCCGTTATCGGTGCAGAACGCTTGTCGCGGAAAATGCAGGCCGATCCCGGTGCGTCGCGCCAGAGCCCCCAGTTTCTCGCGCAGCGCAGTGTTGGCGCCAACCCCACCGGCCACTACCAAACCACGGAAGCCGGTCTGCTTGAGTGCGCGCTCACACTTGATCGCAAGGGTGTCAGTCACGGCCTGCTGAAACTCGTAGGCCAGGTCGGCGCGCTGCTGCTCGCTGGCGTTGATCGGCAGCGCCGTCAGCGCTGCCGTCTTCAGACCGCTGAAACTGAAATCGAGGCCCGGACGGTCCGTCATCGGTCGCGGAAATTTGTAGTGCCCCGGCCGCCCCTGCTCCGCGAGCTTGGCCAGATGCGGCCCACCGGGATACGGTAGACCCATCATCTTGGCGGTCTTGTCGAAGGCCTCGCCAACAGCGTCATCCAGGCTTTCGCCCAACACTTCGTACTCGCCGATACCCCGTACCGCCACCAGCAGACTGTGCCCCCCGGATACCAGCAGCGCGACAAACGGAAACTGCGGACGCTCCGATTCCAGCATCGGCGCCAGCAAATGCGCCTCCATGTGATGGACCGGAATCAATGGCACCTGCAGGGCCGTTGCCAGGCCGCCAGCCACCGAGGCGCCCACCATCAAGGCGCCGATAAGTCCGGGGCCCGCGGTATAGGCGATACCGGCCAGCGCCTGCGGCTCCACTGCCGCCTGCTGCAGGGTGGCACGCACCAACGCATTGATGCGGCCCACATGATCTCGTGAGGCCAGCTCGGGGACGACCCCGCCGTACTCGGCGTGCAGGTCAATCTGGCTGTGCAGCACATGCGCCAGCAGACCGCGCACGCCGTCGTAAACGGCCACGGCGGTCTCGTCGCAGGAGGTTTCTATGCCGAGGACGGGGCCATCGGGAATTTTGCTGGCGGGCATCCGGCTATTGTACGGAAGCCGATATGGGCATATTTGCGCCGATCCTGCGCTTGAGGCTAGAATCGCCGCCCGTTTGGAGGCCCCAGGCCTTCTTTTGCCTGTAAATTAGCGAGTGAGTCTTTATGCCGGCTGTCCGCGTTCGTGATAACGAACCCTTTGAAGTGGCCCTGCGTCGCTTCAAGCGCACCTGCGAAAAGGCCGGTGTCCTCACCGACCTGCGCACCCATGAGTTCAACGAGAAGCCGAGCCAGGAGCGCAAGCGTAAGCGCGCCGCCGCGGTGAAGCGCCAGGCCAAGAAGGTCCAGCGCGAGTCGAACAAGCGGGTACGGATGTACTAAGAAGCACTTGTCGCGACGACAAGTCCCGGGCCGCCTGCGGCCCTGCTTCTCAAAACCTTTAGCGGTGGGTCCCAATGTCTGAATTGAAGAACCGCATCGCCGAGGATGTGAAAACCGCCATGCGCGGCGCAGACAAGCTGCGCCTGTCGGTACTGCGCATGCTGCAGTCCGAGCTCAAGCAGCGCGAAGTCGTCGAAAGCACTGAGCTGACCGATGCCGTCGTGCTTTCCGCCGTCGAGAAGATGGTCAAGCAGCGTCGCGACTCCGAAGCACAGTTCCGCGCCGGCAACCGCCCCGACCTTGCCGACAAGGAAGCGGCCGAAATCCAGATGCTGCTCGGCTACCTGCCACAGCAGCTCACCGACGCCGAGATCAGCGCACTGCTCGATCAGGCCTTGGCCGAAACCGGCGCGGTGGGCGGCAAGGACATGGGCAAGGTCATGGGCTGGATCAAGCCCAAGGTCCAGGGCCGCACCGACATGGGCAAGCTCTCCGGCTTGATCAAGGCCAAGCTGGCCTGATCCGGCCCCGCGGGCCGGCTGCTCTCCGCTAAACTCCGCCGGCTATGGCCGGACGCATTCCCGACGCATTTATTCAAGACCTGATTGCTCGCACGGACATCGTCGAGCTGATCGGCTCGCGCGTGGAGCTCAAGCGTGCCGGCAAGGAGTTCAAGGCGCGTTCGCCGTTCACCAACGAGAAATCCCCCAGCTTCTTCGTTTCACCGCAAAAGCAGATGTTCTTCTGCTTTTCTTCCGGAAAAAACGGCACCGCCATCAACTTTCTGATGGAATACGACCGCCTGAGCTTCGTCGAGGCGGTCGAGGAGTTAGCCCGCCGCGCCGGCCTCGAAGTCCCGCACGAGGGCGGAAATAACGAGCCAAGGGTGGTGGTCGAAGGCCCGCTGGACGCTCTGGCCGGGGCGCAACGTTTCTTTCGCGATCAACTGCGCAGCGCACCGGCCGCCATTGCCTACTTGAAACAGCGCGGGGTCAGCAGCGAAACCGCCAAGCGCTTTGGCATCGGCTATGCGCCAGAGGCTTGGGACGCACTGACCGGATTCCTCAAGGAGACCCGCCACGCGGTGGAGGCCGGCCTGCTGATAGAGCGCGATTCAGGCGGCGTCTACGACCGCTTTCGCAACCGCATCACCTTCCCGATCCGCGACACCCGCGGCCGCGTGATCGCCTTTGGCGGGCGCACGCTCAGCAATGACCCCGCGAAGTACCTGAACTCGCCGGAGACGGTGCTGTTCCACAAGGGGCGCAACCTTTACGGCCTTTACGAGGCCCGTCAGTCCACGACCGGCGCGCTGCCCTACCTGGTCGTGGTTGAGGGGTACATGGACGTGGTGATGCTGTCGCAGTACGGCATCCACGAGGCGGTGGGCACGCTGGGCACGGCAACCACCCGCGAGCACCTGCAGTTGCTGTTCAAGTCCACCAGCAAGATCGTGTTCTGCTTTGACGGCGATCGTGCCGGGCGCAGTGCGGCATGGCGCGCACTTGAGCAGGCGTTGCCGGAGATGGGGGAAGGTCGCGAATGCGCCTTCCTGTTCGTCCCGGACGGCCAGGACCCGGATTCATGGGTGCAGGAAATCGGCGCGGAGGCCTTTCGCGAACACATACAGAGCGCCACGCCGTTGTCGCAGTATCTGCTGGGCGAACTGAGCCGCCAGGTCAATCTGGGCTCGCTAGAGGGTCGCGCCCGCCTGGCGGCGCTGGCCAAGCCGCTGTTTGCCAAGCTCCGCGAAGGCCCACTGCGATCGCTGATGCTGGATGAGCTCGGTCGAATGACCCGGCTCAGCCGCGACGACCTGGAGGCCATGAGCCCACGCTCCGACCCGGCGCCCGGCGCCGGCACCGCCAACACTGCAGCGGCGCTACCGCGCGAGCCCCGCGGTACCAATCCGGTCCGGCGCGCGCTGCAGCTGCTGATGGAGCAACCAGCCCTGGCAGAACAGGTCGATCACCTGGAGCTGCTGCATCAGGCCGATGTCCGTGGCATCGAGGTATTGGTGGAGGCAATCGACTTCTTCCAGGCCAACCCAGGCGCCAGCGCCGGACAACTTGTTGAATTATGGAAAGAAACCCCCAAGGGCCGGGGCGTGCAGCAGCTACTGCTTGAGGCACTGCCGCTGGACGGCAGCCTGATCGAAAGCGAGTTTCGCGCAGCCATCCTGCTGCTGAGCCAGAAGGCCGTGCGCGCACGAGTGCAACAACTGCTGGCAGAGGCCGGCGCCCGTAGCCTGACCCCGGCGGAAACTCGGGAGTTGCAGGCATTAATGACCAGTTGGCGACAAGATAGCCAACCCTGAGGGCTTGCCGGTATAATACGGGGTTCCGCCGAACCCTCTTCTCGCCGCTTGCGGCGTAGTCACCGAGCACCGAATGGCCACCAGTAACAAAGCCGATAAAGCCGAAAGGGCTGCCGCCGCATTTGAGTCGGTTGCCGAAATGCAGGCCCAGAAGCAGTCCCAGATCAAGGTTCTCATTGCCCGCGGCAAGGAGAAGGCCTTTCTGACCTACGCTGAGGTCGCTGACCATCTGCCCGAGATTGTCGATACCGAGCAGATCGAAGACATCATCAGCATGATCCAGGCCATGGGCATTCCGGTGCATGAGGATGCCCCGGAAGAGGATCAGCAGCTGTTCTCAGAACCTGCGGTTGTAGCAACCAACGAAGAAGAAGAAGACGCGGCCGAGGAAGCGGCTGCGGCCATAGCGGCGCTGGACGATCAGTTCGGGCGCACGACCGATCCGGTGCGCATGTACATGCGCGAGATGGGCTCGGTTGAACTGCTGGACCGCGAAGGCGAAATCCGCATTGCCAAACGCATCGAGGAAGGCCTGATCGAGGCGATGTTCGCGATGGCGCAGTATCCGGAAACGGTGGCCATCCTTCTCGAAGCCTTCGAGAACTACAAGCAGGGCAAGAAGCGCCTCGCCGAGATTGTCACCGGCTTCTTCGACCCCAACGCCCCCGACTTCCCGCCACCGCCGCCGCCCGCCAGCGAGGATGAGGACGAGGATGAGGACGATGACAAGGACGACAAGTCCGACGACGAGGAAGAGAGCACCGATACCGGTCCCGATCCGGTCCTGACTGCCGAGAAGTTCGACGAACTGCAGAAGCTGTACGACAAGGCTTGGGATGCGCTGCTGAAGCGCGGCAGCCATGACAAGAAGACTCAGGAGAAGCGCGAGGCGGCCGCCACGCTGATCATGACCTTCAAGCTCTCACCGAAGATCGTCGACGAAATCACGCAGAACCTGCGCCGCAAGATCGACCTGATCCGCAGCACCGAGCGCGCGATTATGCGCATCTGTGTCAACGACGCCGGCATGGCGCGCGACGAGTTCATCAAGATTTACCGCGAATCCGCTGGCGGCACCAACCCGGACTGGGTGGTCAAGCTGATTCGCGCCAAGCGCAAGTATTCCTCCGAGCTGAATGCCCGCAAGGAAGAAATCTTCGAGCTGCAGGAGCAGCTGCGCAAGATGGAAGGTGACAACCTGATCTCGATTGATGAGATCAAGGACATCAATCGCCGCATGAATGTGGGCGAAGCCAAGGCCCGCCGCGCCAAGAAGGAAATGGTCGAGGCCAACCTGCGCTTGGTGATCTCGATTGCCAAGAAGTACACCAATCGCGGCCTGCAGTTCCTGGACCTGATCCAGGAAGGCAACATTGGCCTGATGAAGGCGGTCGACAAGTTCGAGTTCCGTCGTGGCTTCAAGTTCTCGACCTATGCCACGTGGTGGATACGCCAGGCCATCACCCGCTCGATTGCCGATCAGGCGCGCACCATCCGCATTCCGGTGCACATGATCGAGACGATCAACAAGCTCAACCGCATTTCACGCACGATGCTGCAGGAAATGGGCCGCGAGCCGACGCCGGAAGAGCTGGCCATCAAGATGGAGATGCCTGAGGACAAGATCCGCAAGGTGCTCAAGATCGCCAAGGAACCGATCTCGATGGAAACGCCGATCGGTGACGACGACGACAGCCATCTCGGCGACTTCATCGAGGACAACAGCGCGATATCACCGCTGGAAGAAGCCACTTCCCAGTCGCTGGGCGAAGCCACGCATCAGATCCTGTCCAGCCTGACGCCGCGCGAAGCCAAGGTCCTGCGCATGCGCTT
This sequence comes from Solimonas sp., assembly GCA_041635075.1. Lineage (GTDB taxonomy): Bacteria > Pseudomonadota > Gammaproteobacteria > Nevskiales > Nevskiaceae > Solimonas. Next base: position 93 of record JBFJKG010000052.1, on the reverse strand, counting down.
TGGCATCGACATGAACACCGACCACACGCTGGAAGAGGTCGGCAAACAGTTCGATGTGACCCGCGAGCGCATCCGTCAGATCGAGGCCAAGGC
>JBFJKG010000051.1:0-9262 GCA_041635075.1 Solimonas sp. | reverse complement strand
GCTGGCTGATCTGACGCTGGACGCCGCGCCGCGACAGCCGCGGCGTGAAGGCACGCATTCGCGTGGTGAGCTGCGCTGGTGGCTGATGCTGTTCGATGTGGATCACTTCAAGCGCATCAACGACGGCTATGGTCATCTCTACGGCGATGAAGTGCTGCTGCTGCTTGCACGCCTGGTACGTCAGATGTTCCGCGGCGAGGATCGCTGCTTCCGCTATGGCGGTGAGGAGTTTGCAGTCGTGCTGGCGCGCAACGACATGAATGGTGTGCGCGTGGCTGCGGAGCGCATGCGCCGCAAGGTGGCCGACTACGCATTTCCGCAGGTGGGGCAGGTCACCATCAGCATCGGGTGCGCCGAGATCGAGCCGGGGCTGGGGCCGACCGACGTGATCGATCGTGCTGACCGGATGCTGTACGAGGCCAAGCACGCAGGGCGCAACCGCACGGTCTGTTTTGGCGACCACCCGCGACAGTCCGGGATACAGCGACCGCAGAACGTCCTAGAGCTGTTCTGATTCAATCGTCGCGGTTTGCCCTCAGGGGGTGGCCTCGAGGACGCGCACCCGATCGGCGCCCTTGATGCCGGCGATTTCGCGGGTCTCTGGGATGTCCTTGGGCGCGTGTAGTGTCGCGCTCGAAAACCCAAACGCCTTCAGCCCGCTGGTCACCTGCTCGGGGTCGGTGAAATGCACGTGCAGGCGCCCACGAACAAACAGCTGCAGGATCTTTCCGAACAACACTAGGGGGATGCTGCCGCTACTGTCGCGACGCAGGTAGAAATCCGACAGATACACGCCGCCTGGAAATCTCCGCAACGTCGCTGCGATACGCCGCCACACCTGCTCCGCCGGTTCCGGCGCCAGGTAGTTCATCAGCCCTTCGGTGATGATCGCCACCCCTTCTGCAGGGTTCAGCGTGGCGGCAATGCCGGCCAACGAGTCCGGCCCGCTGTCTTTCAGTACGTCGAGTTCGGCCACGCGGTGGCCCGATGGTAGGGGCCCGCACGCGGCCAGCAGGCGTCGCTTCTCCATGGCCATCGCTGGCAGATCGGTCTCGATGTAGGTCAGGCGTTCGCCGTAGCGTTGCTTGTAGCGCCAGCCACGTGCGGACAGGCCGGCCGCGAGTTCGATGACCTGGCTGACCCGACCCTCGTCAATGGCACGGCTCAGCCGCGCATCGATACCGACGTGGCGCGCCTGCATCATCGCGTCCAGCGAGAGGCCGCCCAGTGCCTGGATCAGGCGCCCTAGACCGCGGAACGCGCGATCCAGGCGCCGTCCCTGTGGCGTGGTCAGTCGCACGTCGGACAGACCCAGGCGGTACCACAGGTAGCCGGTCGCGTAGGCGGTGGGACTGATCTTCTCCGACTTCGCAGTCATGGCGTCAAACGCCGGGCGCGCCCGGGAAACCGACGTAGTACTGCCCGGTCAGCATGCCGCCATCGACCGCGATCTCGGCACCGCACAGGTACGAGGCATCATCGCTGGCCAGAAACAGGCTGGTGCGCGCGACTTCCTCCGGGTCGCCGACGCGCTGCAGCGGCACCATCGTGTAGCGCTTGTTGACCTCGGCTTTCTGCTCCGCAAACGGATTGCCCATGGCGGTATCGACGCCGCCCGGGTGCACCGAGTTGACGCGTACGCCCTTGTGTCCGAATTCCATTGCGGCGACGCGGGTCAGTCCGCGGATACCCCATTTGCTGGCGCAGTAGGCGCCGAGCCCGTTGGCGCCCTTCATGCCGTCGACCGAGGAGATGTTGACGATGCTGCCGCGGCCGCGCTCGGCCATCTGCATGCCCACCAGTTTGGTGCCAAGGAAGGTGCCGATCAGGTTGATGTCGATGACCCGTGAAAAATCCGCCTTGCTGGTTTCCGCCAGTGTGCGGAACAGCAGGACGCCGGCGTTGTTGACCAGTGCGTCTATCGGGCCGAAGTGCCGCGTCGCGGTGGCAAGGGTCGTCACCCAGGAGCTTTCGTCGGTCACGTCATGATGCACGAACACGGCGCTGCTGCCGATGTCCTTGGCGAGCTTGTCGCCGTCCTCGTCCAGCACGTCGGCAATCACGACCTTGGCGCCGTGTTCGGCAAACAGCCGCGCGGTGGCGGCGCCCATGCCGCGCGCGCCGCCGGTGATGATTGCCACTTTGTTGTCCAAGCGCTTCATCTTGATTCCTCGTCGTTCCGGATGGGGGTGTAAGACCCCCATCCTCGTAAGCGCGGGTCTTGATCGCCTCACCCGAACGAACGACCGCAGGCCCGCTGCTTGCCCGAGACGGCGGTCAAGGGGCATGACCGCTCCGAGGCGGCGTATGGTGGCGGCCCGGCCGCAGCCAAGTGTCCCGCTGTCGGGGGGCTGAAGTGCTTGCAATGGATAGATGTGCCGGAACAAGCTACACGGTGATCTGCGCCACGCGTTCCGCCGGTCCTGCATCGCCGGTTGGCAAGTGTGTGCAAGCATTAGGAGTGCGCGTAGACGCTTCTCGTCTGCGTGGTTTTGACGGTGGCGTCGATCGCAACGGGGGTTGCGATGCTGCTAGGGGGCTTTTAGGGAGCATATGGATAACCGGGTATGTAAGCGTTGCGGGAAGGCAGCGGTGCATCGGCGACGGCGCGCGGCTTGGGAGAGGACGCGGGACAGGCTGATCGGAATGCGGCGCAATCAGTGCGTGAACTGCGGTGCCCTGAAATGGGTGCCGCTGCCTGAGCGCCAAGGGCCCGCTTGGGGTGTGATCGCCGCTGTGGTGGCGGTGGGAGTGGGGGGCTCCGCGCTGATGCTGTCGGGAAACAGCGGGGCCAGCAATGAGGCGGTGGCATTTCATCGGCAGCTGGCTGTGGCGGACAAGCCGCGGCCTGCGGAGCCGGCCCGCCTGCCTGAGGCTACCGTCGGCCCAGCAACGGAGGCATCGCTGCCGCCTGAGCCCCAGGCAGCGGCGCTGTTGCGCACGGCGGACAGTCAGCAGGCGTCGGCCTATCCCGTAGCGGACCGCGCGACGGAGCCGTCCTCATCGAGCGGCGCCGCAGAGGTAGCCGAACCAGCGGCGCCGAGCGTGCGCGAACTGCGCGCCGTGACCCCGCGTTGGACCGGCGAGCGCATGGAGGTGCTGATCGAGACCGACGCGTTGCCGCCCGATTACACGCTGACCTATGTCGCGAGTTCCGGCGGCTATGTAATCGATATCCCGGGGGTCTGGAGCATCCGCTCCGGACTGAGGCGCTCGCGCAGCTTCACGCGTTCGAATCTGAACGCTTTGGACGTGGGGCTGCATGAGTCATTCCTGCGGATAGTCCTGAGAACCGGACAGCGACAACCTGAGCCGGATATCAGTCGAGAGGCGCAAGCGCTGCGCATCCTGCTGTAGGTCGCCCGGGCTCACGCGGCGCAGATCCTCCGGGCCTCCGTCGCACCTTCGGTGTTCAGACCGGCCATCCCGCTAGTCGTCCTGATGGACGATGGCGAGCGCTGCGCGCAGGCGTAGAAATTGGCGGGCCCCTTGGCATCCGGGGGGCGGCCCGCCAAGGCCAGGGGCCGCTGGCGGAACTCTAATAACGAGATGAGGAGTTCACCGGTGCAACAGCGAAACAAACTTGGAGCCCGGGCATTGTCCGGGCTGATCCCCCTGATGGTCAGCGTCACGGCTATCGCACAGGCGCAGCCCGCGCCAGCTGATGCCGAGCCGACGAAAGCCGCCGCTGCCGACACGGCTGCGGTTGCCAAGACCGGCACGGCAAGCAGCACCCAGCTGGAAGATATCGAAGTCACTGCCCAGCGCCGCGTGCAGCGTCTGCAGGATGTGCCGGTAGCGGTAACCGCGTTCCCGGCTGCCGAGATCGAGTCGCGCGGCATCAGCGACATCGGCGACCTCAACGCGCTGGCGCCCGGCCTGCAGATCAGCAAGACGCCTTCCAACACCACGATTTCGCAGGTGACGATCCGCGGTGCAAGCCAGATCAATCCGGCAATCTATTGGGACCCGGCGGTCGGCATCTATGTGGATGGCGTCTATCTCGGCAAGGCGCAGGGCTCGATCTTTGATGTGGTGGACCTGAGCCGTGTGGAAGTGCTGCGCGGCCCGCAGGGCACGCTTTATGGCCGCAATACGCTGGCGGGCGCGATCAATCTGATCACCAAGGCGCCGAGCGGCACGTTCGGTGGCAGCGCCAGTCTGGAGCTGGGCAACTACAACGCGCAGGTACAGCGCGTGTCGGTGGATCTGCCGCAGTGGGGCATGGCGCGGATCGCCGTATCCGCCCGTAGCGAAGAGCGCGACGGCTGGGTCAAGACCGAATCCAATAGCTCGGTGCGCGAACTCAACGACCGCAACAATCATGCGTTCCGTATCGCGGCCGATCTCGACTTCGCTCCCGGGGTGCTGGGCGAGTACCGCTTCGATCAGTCCAGTGTCGACCAGACCAATAACTTCGATCAGCTCTATCGCATCGAGATTCCGTTCCTGCAGCCGTATGCCTCGCGTGAGCGGCTGGAGCGCGCGGGGGTGGACGCGCCCTCGTTCGAGCACTCCGAAGTAGAAGGGCACTCGTTTACGGTGACCTGGGATCTGAACGATCGCAACAGCATCAAATCGATCAGCGGCTATCGCCGGCTGACATGGGACGATTCCCTGGATCTGGATGGCTCGCAGCTGCCGGTGGTGTTTACCCAGCGTTTCACCGATTACGACCAGATCTCGCAGGACCTGCAGTGGCTGGGTCATAGCGAGCGTTTGAACTACGTCGCTGGCATCTACTACTTCGGCGATGACGGCGAGACCAATAATCCGCAGAGCTTCTTCATGCTGGACCCCAGCAGCGATGCCTACTTTGATTCGCGCTACGCCACGCGGACCTCGGCATGGGCGCTGTATGGCCAGGTTGACTTCAAGCCGATGGATCCGCTGACCCTGACCGCGGGTCTGCGCTACACCCGTGAGAAGAAGGAGTTGGATCGTGCCTTTGGTCTGAAGGCCGATCCGGCAGATCCATTCTTCTACCTGATTCCGGAAGGCACGTCTGCTTCCGATACCTTCGATGCCACGACCCCGCTGCTGTCGGCGGCATGGGCGTTCAACGAGCGCGTCAACGTCTATGCGCGTTATGCCGAGGGCTTCAAGAGCGGTGGTTTCAACGGCGAGTTCAGTCAGCCGCCCACGGGCGATCCGAACGAAGACATCCCGGCGCTGATTGCCCTGAACATCGCCGAGACCAAGACCCCGTTCAAGCCGGAGATGCAGCAGTCCTTCGAACTGGGGGCCAAGACACGTTCGGCTTCCGGGCGCCTGCAGTTCAACGCGGCCGTGTTTCAGAACAACCTTCAGGACTTCCAGGCGTCGATCTTTCTCGGTACCGGTGCAGCGGCCACGGTCGTACGTAATGCGGGTGAGGCCACGATACGCGGTGTCGAACTCGAGGCGGCGTTTGTCCCGATGCCCGGCACGCAGATTCGCGCCAACTACGCCTATCTTGATCCGGAATACGACAAGTTCAACGACGGTGGCCAGAACGTAGCGGCCAACCGCGCCTTTGTTCACGCGCCGGAGCACAGCTTCAACGTGATGCTGGACAGCGAACTGATGCGCCGCAACTGGGGCGCCCTGCGTGCGGTGGTGGATTACGCGTGGACCGACGCTTTCTACACGTATCCGTACCAGCTGACCCAGACCAATCCCGGCTTGCAGGTTGCCCGTGACTCAGAGGTGGCTGCCCACGGCCTACTGAACCTGAGGCTGGCGTTGGCGGAGATCCCGCTAGGTGATCGCGGCGTCGGTGAATTGGCATTCTGGTGCCGCAACGCGCTGGACGATGACACGGCCACCAACTTCATCGACTTCGGGCCGGTATTCGGCAGCCTGACGGTGGCCAACTTCGAGGAGCCCCGCACGTTTGGCATCACCGGGACCGTACGTTGGTAAATTGCTACTGGTAAGGGCATTTACTGCCCATGACCGGTAAGCTAGCGGCATGGGCATTTTCTCAGCAGCGGCGACGGGACGCGGAGTCCGTCGCCGTTTCTTTTCCTTCCTGCGTGGCGCAGCGCCAGAGCCGTTGGCGGATTTGGCGCTTGCCGAAACCATCAGCGCCGATGAGGTTCAGGTGCTGGATGCCCTGGCCAACGGCAGCGGTCGGAGCTACCGCTTTCCTGCGCGACTGGAGCGTGAGTTCCAGCGCTATATGCGTCTGTCGAGCGCTGCAGCGCGCTTGAGCGTGGTGCTGCTGACCATTGCGCTGTTCGCCAGCGCCCCGGTATGGACCCCGCTGTTGAGATTCAGCGCCGAGCAGTCGGAAAACCTGATGTTGTTCATGGAATTCGGCCTGATCGTGCCGCTGTTCACGGCGCTGGGCCTGCTGCTGCTGCGGTGGCCGGCCGAGAGTTGGGTCGAGTGGCTGCTGATCGGCGCATTCGTGGTCGAGGCCGCGTGCATAGAATTCATTCGCTACCACAGCGAAGGCGCGGGTTTGTTGATCCCCCCCTCGCTCGGCATCGTGGTGCCGGTAGCGGTGCTGACCCTGACGCGGCTCAGTTCCGGTCAGTCCCTGATCCTGATTCTCAGCTATGTCGTCATCATGGTGCTCGGGCAGTACGCTGCGCAGGGGGCTATGGCCGCGCGCGATCCCGGAACCTGGCTGTTCGAGTTCATGCTGCTGCTGGTCGTGCTGCTTTCCACGGTCTGGGCGCGCCTGTCGTATCGCAGGCAATGGGCGGCGCGAGTGTTGCTGTCGCTGATGGCCTACCGCGACTCGCTGACCGGACTCAGCAATCGTCGCGCATTCGAGGAGCATTACGAGCTGGCGATCAGCGCCTTGGCGCGTGGCCGCACGCAGAAGCAGCTGTTTGCATTGATCGATCTGGACCATTTCAAGAAGGTCAATGATCGCTATGGTCACGAGTATGGCGACGGCGTGCTGGCCGAGATCGGGCTGGTGCTATCCCACTCGGCACGCCGCGCCATGGATATGGCGGCCCGTCTGGGCGGCGAGGAGTTTGCGCTGCTGCTGTACGGCTGTGAGGCCGTCGCCGGGCGCAAGCGCATGGAGGAATTGGTGGCCGCGTTCTCGGCTCTGGGCATTGAGCACCAGGAGAATGAGTCCGGCGTCATCACCTGCAGTGTGGGCGCGGTCATTGTCGGCCCGCACCACAGCCTGTCAGAAGCCTACCGCGCCGCCGATGCCCTGCTGTATCAGGCCAAGCGCACCGGCCGCAATCGCTACTACCTGGAAGATCTTTCCGGAGGCAGCGGTGCGGCGGATGCGGAGTTGATCGGCAATCCAACCTGAGGCGCGGCGCCGCTTACTCGACGACAGCAGGGTGAGGGGGTGTTGGCGCGCCCAGCATCGGCCGGTGTGACGGCGGCTGGCGGCCTTCATCGGTAATGCCGTAATCCGGCGCCAGTTCGGCACCGATCCAGACCTGCCCGGATTTCTCGGCGCGTTTGGGGTCGGTGTACAGCGCGGCGATCAGCGCCCCGGTGAACTCGGGGGTTTCCGCAATCTCCCAGAACCCGGCGTACTTCTCAGGCTCGGCGTCCATCACGCGCTTGGTGCGATCAGTGCGCAGCATGCCCATCCAGATCGACACGGCCGCGACGTTGTGTGGCTTGAAGTCCACGCCCATGTCCTTGGCGAACTTGTCGACGCCCACCTTCTGTGCGCCATAGGCCGGTCCGTGCATGTAGCAACTCGCACCGAAGCTGGAGGTAAACGCAATCAGGCCGTCCTTCTGCTTCACCATCAGCTTGGCGGCGTGCCAGCTGGCGACATATGCCGAGCGCAGGCCCACATCGAGAATGTCGACCAACTCCAGCGGCTTGGTCCAGAACCCGCCCTTGTCGATCAGGTTGTCGTGCAGGAAGGTGGCATTGTTGACCAGAATGTCGAGATGGCCCTGTTCGCTGGCCACGCGCTGGAACAGCGCTGCTACCTGCGCGTCATCGGTGTGATCGCAGGCAACCGCAATACCGGTACCGCCCGCTGCGGTGACCGCAGCAGCAGTCGCGCCTACCGTGCCGGGGAGTGGCGCATCGCCTTCCTTCAGCGAACGCCCGGTCACGTAGACTGTGGCGCCTTGCGCGCCAAGTGCCACGGCAATGCCCTTGCCGGCGCCGCGACTAGCGCCGGTGACCAGCGCGATCTTGCCCTTCAGTGTTCCGCTCATTGCGATTCTCCTATGGACCGGCTTCAAGCGGCCGGCTTGTCATTGCGCAGTTGGTACTTCAGTACCTTTCCGGATGGGTTGGTTGGCAGCGCGGTCACGAACTCGGCGTAGCGCGGCACCTTGTAGTTGGCCATCTGCTGGCGGCACCAGGCGATCAGCGCCTTCTCATCGAGGTTGTGCTGGGGACGCAGCACGACATACGCCTTGCCGACCTCGCCCATGCGTTCATCGGCAACGCCGACGACGGCAACCTGGGCAATTGCCGGGTGCGCGGCCATCATCCGTTCGATCTCGGCGGGGTAGCAGTTGAAACCGCCAGTGATGTAGAGATCCTTCAGGCGATCCGTGATACGCACGTATCCGTTCTTGTCGACGGTGCCGATATCGCCGGTGTGCAGCCAGCCGTCGCCATCAATGGCTTCGCGGGTGGCCGCCTCATTGTCCAGATACGTCTGCATGACGTTGTAGCCACGCACGACGATCTCGCCCGACTCGCCAGCGGGTAACGGGCGGTTATCGACATCAACGCAGCGCAGCTCCACGCCGGGAATGGCCTTGCCTGAGGTCAGCGCGATGGTTTCTGCGCTGTCGCGGGCGTCGCACAGCGAAACCACGCCGCAGGTTTCGGTCAGCCCGTAGCCGGTCAGCACCACCTTGAAGCCAAGTTCGGCACGGATGCGTTCGATCAGGCTCGGCGCTATCGCGGCGGCGCCGGTGATCGTTGCGCGCAATGAGGAGAGGTCCGTGCCTGCGCGGGCGGGGTCATTGAGCAGTGAGATGAAGAGCGTCGGCGGTCCCGGCAGTACCGAGATGCGATCGCGCGCGATGCGCTTGAGGATCGCGCCGGCGTCAAAGATCGCGTGCGGCAGTACGGTCAGGCCGGCCAGCAGGCCGCCGAGCCAACCGACCTTGTAGCCAAAGGCATGGAAGAACGGATTGGCGATCAGGTAGCGGTCTTCGGGAACCAGTCCGACCGCCTTGGACCACTCCGCGATCACGCGCAGGTTCTGCGCATGATGGGTGACCACCCCCTTGGGGTGACCGGTGGTACCGGAGGTGAACATGATGTCCATGCAGTCATCCGGCTGCACCCGGGACTCGCAGACGCGGACCTGCTC
>JBFJKG010000050.1:0-9309 GCA_041635075.1 Solimonas sp. | reverse complement strand
GAGTACCGCCTCATGCAGATAGAGATAAGGGAACGTCAGATGGTTTAGCAGCCTTGGCGGCTGATTCAAGCCTGCCGGAGAAACCGTGATGTTGATGACGCGGCCTGACTTTTGATACGCCTGCTCGAACGTCATGTCGCGTACATTGGTGGCGATTGCGCTACGCAGTTGGTTCTGGTCCATCAGCGCGCGGCTGCGCAGTGCGTCGCGCCACGGCAGTATGCGCCAGAAGTGGTAGTACGCCGCCTCCGGATCAAGCAGTTGCTCGACCTCATCGGGTGCACGCGTACCGACCGTCGCACATACCACTGAGCCGGCACTGGAGCCGGACATGATGTTGGGGACCAGCCCCTCCCGGAACAGCGCCTTGACCACACCAACATGGAACAGGCCCAGGGTCGCCCCACCCGATAGCATCAGCGCAGAGCGCCCGTAGCTGAGACCCAGCTCCTCAAAGAATCGATGCTTGGCGGCTTTCGGAAAATCAGCCGAGTCGAGCGCACAGATGTCGAGCAGCGCAGCTGACACCTCACTTACATAGTCGCGAATCAGCCGCTTGGTGCCTACCCGTGAAACTTGGTAGAGCCGCGGGTTGCCGGTATTGCCCAGATTCCAGTGCAGACCCTGGCGCAGATGATGAACCAGCTTCGCGGTCGTCCCTTCTGCGCGGTACTGGCGAATCTGGCGCAGTCGTGAACGAATCAGGCGCCAGTCGTAATCATCCGAGGTCTCGTCGGCCTGCCATTCATCCAGGCCGTCACGTTGGTCGAGGACCTGAGCGGCCTCGCGCCAACTGCCGTAATCCTCGGCATTCTGCATCTCCCTGACGAGTTCACGCTGGTAACGATCCACCGCTAGGTCTCTCCCAAGCATTCGGTTTCCACTATCGTGGGGCCGTCCCGGCTATCACGCAACGGTTAAATCGACTCAATACGCAACGCTCGACCCTGGCTGCCGTCCGTTTATCGGACTGATGCGTAAGACGTTTACACTCACCCACTCAAACCTAAACGCACCGAACACATGTCCTCGGCACTGACGCAGGCGCTATCACAACTCAACCAAATCATTCTCGGCAAGGAAACACAGCTCAGACTGGCCGTGGCCTGTCTGCTGGCGCGTGGCCACCTCTTGATCGAGGATATTCCCGGCGTCGGCAAAACCACGCTGGCACTCGCACTGGCACGTGTGCTGGGTCTGCAGTTCCAGCGCGTGCAGTTCACATCGGATCTGCTACCTGCCGACATTCTGGGCGTATCCATCTACGACACGCAAAGCAGCAGCTTCCGCTTCCATCCCGGGCCGATCTTCGCCCAGCTGGTGCTGGCGGATGAGGTCAACCGCGCCAGCCCCAAAACACAGTCGGCGCTGCTGGAAGCAATGGAAGAGCGCCAGGTCACTGCCGAGGGTGAAACCCGGCACCTGCCGCAACCCTTCTTCGTAGTGGCCACGCAGAATCCGTCGCAGCAGATCGGCACCTTTCCGCTACCCGAATCACAGCTGGACCGGTTTCTGATGCGCCTGTCGATGGGATATCCGTCACCGGAGGCCGAACGTGCACTGCTGATGGAACGCGACCGTCGCGACCTGCTCGCTGATCTGCAGCCGACCCTGGCACCGGCGCAGTTGCTGGAACTGCAGGGCCAGGTTCACGGCATACGCACCGCTCCCGCCCTGCTGGACTACATACTGGCGCTGGTTCAACGCACCCGCGAAGTTCCAGGCCTGCGTCAGGGCCTGTCGCCGCGCGGCGGTCTGGCCCTGCGACGCGCCGCGCAGGCTTGGGCCTTGCTTGAGGGCCGCAGCGGTGTGATCCCGGAGGACGTACAGGCTGTGTTCGCCGCAGTGGTCAGCCACCGTCTCGTCGCTGCCGCCGAACGCGACGGCGCCAATCTGACCGCCGATGACATTCTGGCGCAGGTGGCCATCCCGTGACACAGGCATCGCTTGCGGTCAGGCACGATAACTGAGATCCACGGATGCGCATCTGGCTGGTGCTGAAGATCATCCTGCACCCCCTGCGCTGGGCGCAGGATCGCATCGACGCCTGGGTGATGGCGCGGGTCAAGCGCCAGCCCGGCCCCATTACCATCGGTCGCGGGCGGGTTTACATCCTCCCGACCCGGTTTGGTTACGTCTACGCCATCATGCTGCTGGTGATGCTGCTGGGCGCCATGAACTACTCCAACAGCATGGCGTTCCTGCTGACCTTTCTGCTCGGTGGCATGGGTCTGGTCTGCATGCATCACACGCATGCCAATCTCGCCAACCTGCGCCTGCGCAGCGGCATCACCCGCCCGGTCTTTGCCGGTGAAACGGCACATTTCGAAGTACTGGTCGACAATCCCTCGCGGCAGCCCCGACTGTCACTGGCGTTGGCGTGGCCCAAGGCCGACCACGAAGCGCAGACGGCCGATATCGCCCCCGTCAGTGCCGCTCGCATGCTGCTGAGCCTGCCCGCAACACGACGCGGCTGGCTACCAGCCCGCACATTCAGCATCTTCACCGAGTATCCGCTTGGCCTGTTCCACGCTTGGAACTGGGCCGAACTGGACATGGCGTGTCTCGTGTTTCCCAAGCCTGCCCCCGCTGGCGGCCCCCCGCCCGGAACTGCAGGCCACGGTGGCTATTCCAGCAGCGCGCGCAGCGGTCAAGACGAGTTCGCCGGCCTGCGCAGCTATCAGCGCGGCGACACACCACGCAGCATCCACTGGAAAAGCCTGCCGAAGTCCGGCGCGTTGATGGTCAAACAGTTTGCCGAAACCCTCGAGCAGGAACTCTGGCTGGACTGGCAGGTGCTGACGCACCTCGACACCGAGGCCCGCTTATCGCAGCTCACCCGCTGGGTTCTGGATGCTGAACAGGCACAGCGCAGCTATGGATTGCGCCTGCCGGGGCTCACGTTGTCCCCTGCGCGCGGCGAATCCCATCAGTTCCAGTGTCTGCGCGCGCTGGCTCTGTACGACGGAACCTCATGAGCGCCGGCTACCGAGAATACCTGCCGCTGGCTACGCTGCTGCGTCTGCTGGCAACACTGGCGTTGGCACTGGCGCCTCATGCGCTGCGCCTGCCTCCATGGGAGAGCCTCCTGATCGTCGCCACGCTGGGCTGGCGTGGCCTGTCGGCCTATCGTCAATGGCGCATGCCACCGGGCTTGGTACGGGCGGCCATGACCCTATCGGCCTTTGCCGGCATCTATGCCAGCTACGGCAGCATCAGCGGCCAGAACGCCGGAACCGCCCTGCTGTGCATCATGGTGGCGCTCAAGCTGGTCGAGCTGCGGGCGCGGCGCGACGTCATGGTCATGGTGTTCCTGATGTACTTCCTGTTGCTGACCCATTTTCTGTTTTCGCAGGAGCTATGGACGGCCGCCTACCTGCTGGCCAGTACCGTACTGACCACCGCGCTGCTGATCGAATGCCAGCATCTGGGTGCACTTCCGCCGCGGCGCACGCTGCGCAGTGGCGCTGTGCTGGTGGCCCAGTCGCTACCGCTGATGCTGCTGCTGTTCGTGCTGTTCCCGCGTATACCCGGACCGCTATGGGGCCTGCCGGCAGACGCGGGCGCCTCACGCAGCGGGCTCAGCGACAGCATGTCACCGGGCGATATCAGCCGCCTCGTGCAATCACAGGAAGTCGCCTTTCGTGTGGAGTTCGATGGGGCTCCACCACCACCGGGACTACGCTACTGGCGTGGTCCGGTGTTTGATGTCTTTGACGGTCGCAAATGGGAGAACGGCCTGACCGGCTATCAGCCTGCACAGCCGCCACCGCTGGAAGTCAGCGGCGCTCCCGTCAGCTACACCCTGATGCTGGAAGGCAATCGCATGCACTGGCTGTTCGCCCTGGACATGCCGGCTCACGACAACAGCTGGCCGCTGGACGGTTTTGTCGGTCGCGAAGGCCAGATATTGTCCAGCAAGCCCGTCATCGAACGCCTGCAGTACAGCTTGCGCTCGTATCCCGACTATCGGCTCGAACCCGCGCTCGATGATCGCGCGATGCGCCGCTACCTGCGCCTGCCCCCGGGCTACAACCCGCGCGCAGTGGCCTACGCCCAGGAGTTGGCGGCGCGCGAACTGACGCCGCAAGAGCTGGCCCGGGATCTGCTGCTGTGGTTCAACCGAGAGAACTTCGTCTATACCCTGCAACCACCGGCACTGGGTCGTCACAGCATCGACGACTTCCTGTTCGGGACCCGTCGCGGTTTCTGCGAGCACTACGCCAGTGCCTTCACCTTCCTGATGCGCGCCGCTGGCGTACCCGCTCGTGTGGTCTCCGGTTACCAGGGCGGGACACCCAATCCGATCGGCGACTACTACGTCGTGCGGCAATCGGATGCGCATGCCTGGAGCGAGATCTGGGTACAGGATCTGGGGTGGTTGCGGGTTGACCCAACCGCGGCGATTGCACCGTCCAGAATCGAGGAAGGTGGCATTGAATCCGCCCTGTCAGCGGTAGATCGCGCCTACTCCGGCAGCCTGGCCGCACGCACACGCCTGCGTTTCTACCTGGAGGCGCGCTGGGACTGGGCCAACATGCAGTGGAACAGTTGGGTACTGGCCTACGGCCCGGAGTTGCAGCAGAGCTTCCTGGCGCGCTTCGGCATCAGCGACTACCAGGACATGATCCTTGCGCTGACCATACTGGGCATGACGATGCTGACAGTGATCAGTCTGATTCTTCTGCGCCAGTTCGCACCCGCCCGGGTAGCGGACCCTGCGCTCCGGGAATGGCTGAGGCTGACACGCAAGCTGGCGCGGCGCGGCTATATACAAGGCGCCGATGAGGGGGCCAGCGACTTCTCGGAGCGCGTGGCCGTTGCACGGCCGGAATGGCGCGATGCGCTGACCGAAGCCGCCCGGCTCTACCAGCGCCAGCGCTATCTGCAGGAACCCGACGCCGAGACTGCAGCCGCGCTGGCACGCGCGGTGCGCTCAGTGCCTGTGCGCTAGAGCTGCGCGCGGATCGCCCACAGGTCGGGAAACAACGGCTGGAACAGAGTGCTGCGCAGATAGGCGGCGCCAGCGGAACCACCACTGCCCGCCTTTGTGCCGATCGTGCGCTCGACCATCTTCACGTGCCGATAGCGCCACTCCTGCAAGCCTTCGTCAAGATCGACGAGGTGCTCGCAGATCTGCGCTGCGAAGTCACCCTTGCGATAAAGCTCCACCAGCACTACCTGCACCGCATCCGATCCGCCATAAATTTCCCGAACATCACGGTGCATGACCGCTGCGGGAATGGAGTGCCCCTGTGCCGCCAGATACGACAGGAAACAGTCGTACAGCGCCGGCACCGGATAGATCCGCTCCAACAGCAAGCGTCCGTAGCTGCCTTGAGGATGCAGTTCCATCACCTCGAGACGCTTGTATCCCAGACAGAACTCCACCGCGCGGAACTGCGCCGACTGAAAACCGCTGGAGGCCTCCAGCCGCGCGCGAAAGGCATTGAACGACAGCGGCGACATGGTCTCCAGGATGTCGACCTGAGACACCAGCGTCTTGAGGATCGTCAGGATACGGCGCAGGCCCGCCAGCGCACGCACATGGGTGCCGGCGGCAAAGGCTGCTTTCAGACCCTCCAGCTCATGCAGCAGTTGCTTGAACCAAAGTTCGTAGACCTGATGAATAATGATAAACAGGGTTTCGTCGTGCTCCGGCCCATCCGACAAGGGCTGCTGTAGCGCGAGCAGCTCGTCGAGCTTGAGGTAGTGACTGTAGTTCAGCGGCGGAGTGGTCATAAGCGGTTACCCAGCCTGATATCGAGATCGTGGGACAGAAGGATAGACGATGAATGATCGGATCGAGATTCCACCGGCCATCCCCCGCTGGCCAAACCGCTTGCTACGCGCGATCGGATGGCTGGTGCTACACCTGTTCGGCTGGCGCGTCGATGTACGCTTTCCTGATGCGCCAAAGTTCATCGTCATTGCCGCTCCGCACACATCGAACTGGGATTTTGTCTTTGGCATGGCAGCCATTCTGTTGCTGCAGGTTCGTGTCCACTGGATAGCCAAGCACACGCTGTTCAAAGGACTTCAGGGACGATTCTTCCGCGCATTGGGCGGCATCCCGGTAGACCGCAGTGCGCACGGCGGTGTCGTGCAGGAAACGGTCCGTGCGTTTAGCAAAGCCGAGCGCCTGATCGTGGCAATCGCGCCGGAGGGAACCCGTTCGCGCCGTGAGCAGTGGAAGCGCGGCTTCTACCATATCGCGCTAGGCGCACAGGTGCCGGTGCTGGTCGCCTATATCGACTACGCCCGCAAGCAAATCGGTACCGATGTGCTGTTCTGGCCCAGCGGTGACTGGGCACAGGACATGAAACCGGTGTTCAGGTTCTATGAGGGCATCGAACCCAAGCACCCGGGAAACTTTGCGATCGAACGCTAAGCCGTTGCCGTCTGCTGCGGTTCGCGCACCTTGAGCAGCAGCCATCCGCCGGCGATGAAGAACGCAAGCAGACTCAATATGGCCAATCGTGGATTGCCGCTGAGCTGCGCGGTGACGCCGACTACAGTCGGGCCCAGCACCGCCGCGAACTTGCCCAGCATGTTGTAGAAACCGAAGAACTCGCCCGCCTTGTCCGGTGGGATCAGCCGTGCATAGTAAGCACGTGACAGCGCCTGTATGCCGCCTTGAACACAGCCTATGGCCGCGGCCATCAGATAGAACTGCAACACCGTCTCCAGAAAATATGCCCATAACGTGACCAGCACGTAGATGGCCAGTGCGACGAAGATGGCCTGCCGGGTACCGATGCGGGGGGCCAGCCAACCGAAGAACAAGGCAGCGGGAAAGCCGATGAACTGCACCATCAGCAGCGCGACGATCAGGCTGTCTGCAGCGAACCCGAGCTTCATGCCGAAATCCACCGCCATGACGATGATGGTGTCGACGCCATCGATATATAGCCAGTAGGCCAGCAGAAACATCCATACCGAACGCTGACTGCGAATCTCACGCAGCGTCCGGCGCAACTCGGCCCAGCCGGCCGGTCCAGACCGCGCCGGGCCTTCCGGCACATTGCGGAACAGGGGCAGCGAGAACACCAGCCACCAGGCTGCCACCATCACAAAGGCGAGGCGGGTGGCGAGTGCCGCATCCGGCAGGCCGAACAGGGCCGGCTGCAAGGCCATCGCGACGTTCAGCGCAAACAGCAAGCCTCCACCCAGATAGCCCAGGCCGTAGCCCAGCGCCGAGACCCGGTCGGTCTGCTCGGCACGAGCGACGTTGACCAGTAGCGCATCGTAGAACGACTGCCCGCCGAAGAAGCCGATACGGCCCAGGATCGACAGCGCGATCGCCCAACCCCACTGTCCTTGCCCCACCAGATACAGGGCGCCGGTCGAGACTGCACCGATACAGGTGAACGCGAGCAGGAAGCGCTTGCGCGTGCCTCGCTGGTCCGCGATCGCGCCCAGCCAAGGCGCGAACAGCATCACTGCGAAGCTAGCCGCAGTGGCGGTCATGCCCTGGTACAGCGTCTGCGTTTCCGGCGCGAGTTGCGCTGCCCAGTACTGGTTGAAAAAGATCGGGAAGAACCCTGCCATGACCGTGGTGGCAAACGCAGAGTTTGCCCAGTCGTAGAACGCCCAGGACCACTGGCGCTTACGCTCGACGGAAATCACGCTAGAGATCCAGACCCAGGACGTAGGCGTCCTCGCGCCCCTCGCGCGCGGGGTAGTAGGCCTTGCGTTCGCCTAGCCTTCGAAAGCCGAAGCGCTCATACATCTGGTAGGCCGCGGTATTTGATTTGCGCACTTCCAGCAGCATCAGACTGACGCCCGCCGCGCGCGCCACCATCAGCAGGTGACGCATCAGAAAGCTGGCTAGACCTCGGCGCTGCTGCTCCGGCGCCACGCAGATGTTCAGTATGTGTGCCTCACCCACGGCCATGCTCATCAAGGCGTAGCCCAGCACCTGGCCAACGGTATCGGTCACCACCCAGGCACTGTAGCCAACCCGCAGGCAGTCATTGAACACACCCAGCGTCCACGGGAACTCATAGGCCGACTGCTCGATCTCCAGCATCTGCGGCAGATGCGCAGCTTGCATCGGATACAAGCGCCACATCGCCTGGGGCTGCGCGCTCACGACACATCCTTGAGAAAGCTCCAGACCTTCTTCAGGTCCTCCCAGCTCTTGGCTTTCTCACGCGGCGAGCGCAGCAGATAGGCGGGATGGTAGGTGATGAACAGCGGAGTCTGGGTGGGTCCGTAGCTGTGGATCGGCCCGCGCAGACGGGAGAGCGGTTCATTGCTGCCGAGCAACCGCTGCGCCGCCACACGGCCCAGCGCCACAATCAGCTTGGGGCGGACCAGTTCGATCTGACGATCGAGATAGGGCCGGCAGGCTTCGACTTCGTCGGCCTCCGGATCACGGTTACCAGGTGGGCGGCATTTAACGACATTGGCAATGAATACACTGCCGCCGCTTTCGGTATCGGCACGTGATCGGCCAATCGCCTTGAGCATTTCGTCCAACAACTTGCCGGCACGACCGACAAACGGTTCGCCGCGCACATCTTCGTCCGCGCCCGGCCCCTCGCCAACAATCATCAACTGCGCTGACGCATGGCCAACACCGAATACGGTTTGCGTGCGGGTGGAGCAGAGCTTGCAGACCTGACAATCCCTGACTGCGGCGCGCAGTCCCTCCCAGTCGGCCGGCACCGGGGGCCGCTCGGCAACCGCATGGGCAGCCACTGGGGTTGGCGCTGCTTTGGCCGTCGGGCGCTTCGGGGGCTCTGCGCCTGTTGCGTGCCCCGGCGCTGCAGCGATCACCTCTTGTTCGGTCGCGCGCGCACGCCGCATCGGCGGCGCCTCAACTGCCGGAACCGGCGCAACCGCCTCCTGCCCAGCCGCAGCAGTAGGGGTTGCGCCACGCTCGCGCCAGACCTCAAGGCCAAGCCGTTTCAGATACTGCCGCCGACGTAAGGAATCCATACCCGGATTGTAGACGCCTGCAGCATGGGGCCGAACGCCTCAGGCCACCTTTTGCGTCAGGCCGCGTTGATTCAGTTCGCGATTGACACCCGAAAGAATGGCTTTCAGTGACGCCGTCACGATATTGGAATCACGCCCGACACCAAACAGGGATTTTCCGCTGCCCAGCTTGAGTTCGATATAGGTCACCGCGGCCGCATCCGCTCCGGCGCCAATCGCGTGCTCATGGTAGTCAAGCACGGTGATCGTCTCACCGACTACCGTCGACAGGCCGGCGATAAAGGCGTCGATGGGTCCGTTGCCCTTGCCGCTGAGCTTCTGCGGGCGCCCGTGCACACTGACCTCGGTTTTCAGATCGACCTG
>JBFJKG010000049.1:0-9326 GCA_041635075.1 Solimonas sp. | reverse complement strand
GCAGGTCCCCGCTCCGCGCCACCAAGGCCTCGACCTCATCCTCGTGCAACTGCACGATCTCCGGTATCAGCAGCGCCTGAGCCGGCACCGCACCTGCCGCCAGTTGCCGCTTCAATCGTTCATAGATCACGCGCTCATGGGCGGCGTGCGCATCAACCACGATCAAACCGGATCGGTTCTGGGCCAGTACGAATACACCGTGCAGCTGCGCCAGCGCGTGACCCAGTGGCAGTTCTTCTGCGGCCTGCGCGGGTTCTGACCTGTCGTCAGCCGCCGCCTCCGGCCCGCTCCGAGGTGCCCACGAGTACGCGGCGGGCGCTTCCTCGACCGTGCGGCTACCGGCAGCCGGGGGCTGGCTTCCATAGCGAAAGTTTGCCTGCGCAGGGGCCGGCATGGGCGCCACCGCACCCTCCAGCCCGGCGCGATGATGCGTCTCGGGCTCCGGTCGCACGCGACGCAGCAGCTGGTGCACGGCACCGAACAGCAGATCGTGCACCTGCCCCGCCTGCCGGAACCGAACCTCCGTCTTCTGCGGGTGCACGTTGACATCGACAGCGGTCGGATCTAGCTCGAGATACAGCACATAAGCGGGAAAGTGCGTGCTGTGCATGGCGTCAGCAAACGCGCGTCGCAGCGCATAGGCGAGCAGACGATCTCGCACCAAACGCCCATTGACGTACAGAAACTGCAGATCCGCCTGAGTCCGCGCAAAGCTGGGAAGGCCCACCCAGCCGTGCAGTCGCATCCCCAGACGCGACTCGTCCAACGCGACCGCATTTTCTGGAAAGTCGTCGCCGCAAATCGCGCGCAGTCGCGAAGACTGCGTGCTGTCATTGAGAGCAGGCGCCAGTTCAAACACGCGGCGCTGGTTGTGTCGCAGGCTCAGCGCCACGTCAAAGCGGGCCAAAGCCACGCGCTGCAGCGTCTGTTGAATATGGCGAAACTCCGTCGCCTCCGACTTCAGGAACTTGCGGCGTGCAGGCGTGTTGAAGAACAGATCGCGCACTTCGATGGTCGTACCCTGTGGATGAGCCGCCGGCCGAGGCGGCGCCGCATCCAGTGCGCCCGCCCCACTTACCGTCCAGGCGTGTGTTTCCGACGCAGTGCGCGACGTCAGGCTCAGCCTGGATACGGACAACACACTTGGCAACGCCTCACCGCGAAAGCCCAGCGTCTGCACGCATTCAAGATCCTCGAGGCTAGCGATCTTGCTGGTGGCGTGCCGCTGCAGCGCCAGAGCCAACTGCTCTGACGCCATGCCGTGACCGTCATCGCGAATCCGGATCAGCGCCAGCCCGCCCTGCTCGATCTCGACATCAATCCGTTGCGAGCCGGCATCCAGGCTGTTCTCTATCAGCTCCTTGACGACAGCTGCGGGACGCTCGACGACTTCGCCTGCGGCGATCTGATTAACCAGGACATCGGGGAGTACGCGAATCATCCGCGCAGTTTACAGGTCGAGCGCCCCACACCGATGTTCAGATCGCGCCTGCATCGACTTAGGCGCAAAAAAATGGCTCGCAAGGAACACTGTTCCTTGCGAGCCCGAGTGGACACGCAAAATCTATTGAGAAATGCCCTGTGCGGGCCTGGCTTCCCGACTGATATCGGTAGCCCCAACCTTCTGCAGGTACGGCTCGGCATCGACGATCTGCTGCTTGGGTCGATAGCTCTGGAAATAGCCCTTGACGCCATCGAGTATCTTGGCAGCCAGCTGATCCTGGTAGCTCTCGTCAGCCAGCAACTTCTCCTCGTGGGCGTTGGTAATGAATGCAGTCTCGACCAACACCGACGGAATGTCCGGAGCCTTCAGCACGGCGAAGCCGGCCTGTTGTACGTCGGATTTCTGCAGCACGTTCACCTGCCCCATGGAACGCAGAATGCGGGAACCGACGTCGAGGCTGGCCTCCATTGTCGCGCTCTGCGACAGGTCGATCAGCACCGCTGCCAGCTCGTGATCCTTGCCGTGCAGCTCGACACCCCCAACCAGATCCGCTGAATTTTCCTTGTGCGCAAGCCAGCGCGCATGCTCGTTGCTGGCCCCGCGATTGGACAATACATAAACCGAAGTGCCGCGCATGCTGCGCTTGGTAAAGGCATTGCAATGCACTGAAACGAACAGGTCCGCCTGATGCTTGCGAGCTACGTTGACGCGCTCTCGCAGGCCCACGTAGTAATCGCCATCGCGGGTCAACACCGCCCGCATGCCCGGCTGCGCATTGATGTTGCGCGCCAGCCTGCGTGCAACCGATAGCGCGACATCCTTCTCTAGCAGCCCCGACTTGCCACGCGCGCCAGGATCCTCGCCTCCATGCCCGGCATCGACTGCGATGACGATCGGCTTGTCCTGAAGGCGTGTAGCCGTCGCCGGCACGGCGGGTTCGGTTACGGCACCCGGTTGCGTAGCCAGTGCAATGGGCGATCGCGCAGCTTCCAGATCGACCACCAGTCGGTGACCGTACTCATCCGTGGGCGCCAAGCTGAAGCTACGCGCCTTTGCCGGCGTCGCCAGATCAAGCACAACCCGAATGCCGCCGGTACGCGGACCACTACGGATATGCTGCACCGCCCCTTTTCCAAGCACGGCATTGACCCGATCAATGCTGGCGCTGGAAAGCCCGGAAATATCGATCACGACCCGATCCGGATTCGGAAGGGTGAACATATTGTGCGAAACCGCCTCGCTGAGATCGAACACCACGCGGGTCGACTCAGGCCCATCCCAGAGACGCAGGTCGCGCAACTCTGCGGCCGCTGCAGACAGCGGCATCATCAGTACGCAAACCAGCCAATAAACCCCACGCATGCCCATTGCTCCGGCACGATTTGTGCCGAATGTAGCGACACCGACCGACATTTGCAAGTTTATTGTTTTCACAAACAGCAAGATAGAAAGCCTTCTTAAGGTTAAACCTACGCAAGCGTCGGCCAGATGGCCGTAAATCGCTCGCTCAGGGACTGGCCAGTGGATGCTGTCGTCCACTGCAGCGCGGCGACACGGCCCCCATCCTGAGGAGCCAAAACCACCCGCAGATCAGGGCGCGGCAGCAGCGCACCGCCCCGTTGCGGCCACTCGACCAGCCATAGCGTTGAGTTAGGGGGGTCATCCTCCAGGCCCAGCTGCAGCAGCTCCTCTGGCGCAGCCAGTCGGTACAGGTCCATGTGCAGTACACGCCGCCCCGGTAGATCATAGGGCTCAACCAGCGTGTAGGTAGGGCTACGCACCGCGCCAACAGCGCCGAACCCTCGCAGCATCGCCCGCGCAAGGCTGGTCTTGCCGGCCCCCAGCTCACCCTCCAGATACAGGACGCCACCGGCAGCGCCAGCGAAAACCTGCGCCAAGGCAGCGCCCAGCTGCGCGGTGGCTGCATCATCTGAGAGAAACACAGAGTGGCAGATCATGCTGGGTTGGAAACCTCGCGCAATGCGTCAATCAGATCACTCGGAATCATTCCGCGCTCGCCCAGCTGCGCTGCACGGTCGCCGGCGAGCGCGTGCATCAGCACACCGTGACGCGCCGCTTCGGCAGCGGCCAAACCTTGGGCCCGCAGGGCGGCGATGGCACCGGTCAGCGCGTCCCCCATCCCTGCCGCCGCCATGCCGGGATTGCCGTACGGGCACAGCCAAGGGGGGGCCGCCGTCACCAAGGTTCCGACACCCTTGAGCACGAACACGCCGCCATAGCGACCGTGCAGCGCGTTCAGAGCCGCCACGCGGTCGCGCTGCACCGCCTCCGAATCGATGCTCAGCAGACGCGCGGCTTCACCTGGATGCGGGGTCAATACAGCGTCGCGCACACGCTGCGGCGATTGCGCGAGCAGATTGAGTGCGTCTGCATCGATGATCAGCGACTTGCCTGCCTCCAGGCAAAGCGACCACAGCTCACGAGCCCATTTGTCTTGCCCGAGCCCAGGACCCACCGCAATCACATCGGCGCGCGCGACCAGCGCCGCCATATCGCGCGCGCCTTCCACACCGTGGCACATCAGCTCCGGCTGCGCAGCGGTCAGCGTTGGGGCGTGTCCGCCGCGGGTGGCAACACTGACCAGACCCGCGCCCGCGCGCAGTGCCGCTCGCGCCGCCAACAGTGCGGCACCGGCCATCCCGTGGTTGCCGCCGACCACCAGTACATGCCCGTGGCGGTTCTTGTAGGCGGCCCGGCTGCGCCGAGGCAGCGCGGCGCTCAGGTCGTCGGCGTGCATCTGCTGTGCGGCGGCTGAGTGGGCTTCCAGCGCAGAACCTGGCACCTCCAGCGCATCGACCACCAGCGTACCGACACAATCCGGCCCCGCACCGGTATGCAACCCCAGCTTGTCGGCGATGAACGTCACCGTCAGGTCGGCATGCACGGCCACCCCGTCGGCGATACCGGTACTAGCGTCGAGACCGGAAGGAACGTCCACCGCGACGACGCCGACGCCCAATCCGCGCGCTGTGTTGATCGCAGTGATGGCTGCAGCCGCATCGCCTTGCGGCGCTCTGGACAGCCCTATTCCGAACAGCGCGTCGACGATCACATCGACCTCGGGTAGGGCGCCGCTCCAGGCGTGTATGGTGCCTACCCGACCCCAGGCTTCGCAGGCCGTTACCGCATCGCCGCTGCGGGCACACTCCCCGACCGCTGTGACCGTGACAACGCAGCCCTCCGCCAGCGCTAAGCGCGCAATCTCATAGCCATCGCCACCGTTGTTGCCCGCGCCGACGATCACTGCAATACGCCGGGCCGCCGGCCACCTTTGCCGCAGCGCGCGCCATGTAGCCAAGGCGGCACGCTGCATCAACGAGTAGCTGGCGATGTTTAGCACGCTGACGGCGTGTCGCTCGATCTCGCGGACCTGCGATGCGTCATACAATCGGTTGTGGCGGGTGTGCATGCCCACAGTATAGAAACTCCGTCACCGCCATAGGCCCCATGTCAGCGCATTCCCCACCCCTCAGCACCACCGAACTGCAGCGCCTTCCGGAGAGAATCCGAAGCTGGGCGCTGGAACTGGGGTTTGCCGATGCCGGCATTTCACGGCTGACGCTGGAACAAGATCAAGCTCATTTGCAGCGCTGGCTGGAGGATGGCTTTCACGCTGGCATGCAGTTCATGCAACGCTCACCCGAGATGCGATCCACACCGGCGCAGCTGCGCCCAGGAACGCTCAGCGTGATCTCTTTGCGTCTCAACTATCGTCCTAGTGCCACCGATGCCTGGACGGTTCTGGAGGACGCGGACAAGGGCTACATCTCACGCTACGCACTCGGCAGGGACTACCACCGGCTGATGCGCCGACGCCTGTTGAAGCTCGGTGAACGCATCGAGGCAGCGATAGGACCGCATGGCTATCGGGTGCTGACAGATAGCGCGCCGGCACTGGAGAAGGCGCTGGCGCGCAACGCCAATCTGGGCTGGATCGGAAAGCACACGCTATTGCTGAATCGGGAAGCCGGGTCCTGGTTCTTTCTGGGGGAGATCTACACCGACCTGGAGCTGCCAACGCACCCTGGCCCGGCTGTGGCCGAGGCATGCGGTCGCTGCAGTGCTTGCATCGGCATCTGCCCAACCAAGGCGATCGTCGCGCCCTATCGCCTTGATGCTCGCCGCTGCATCTCTTACCTGACCATTGAGCACTACGGCCCGATCCCCGAGGAACTGCGCCCCTTGATTGGCAATCGCATCTTTGGTTGCGACGACTGTCAACTGGTTTGCCCTTGGAACCGCTACGCGCAGGACACCGTGGAGCCAGACTTCGCGCCACGCCACCAACTGGACGCACCCCAACTGATAGCGCTGTTTTCCTGGGACGAGTCGCAATGGCTGTTGCGCAGTGAAGGCATGGCCTTGCGACGTCTCGGGTATAGCCGTTGGCTGCGCAACGTCGCCCTGGCAATGGGCAACAGTACGGCCAGCCCGGAACTGCTGGCCGCACTGGAGGCCCGCGCGCATTACCCCGACGAAACCGTCCGCGAACAAATCGCCTGGTCCCTGAACCGCCTGCGGGCCTGACCGCTACTCCGTTTGCAGCCGCGTACGGCGCAGTAATTCGGTAGTGGAGGGGTCCGGGTCTTCGCCATCGTCGCTGAGCAGACGCAGCGCCAGCTTCTTGCCCAGCTCGACGCCCCATTGATCAAAGGCATTGATGTTCCAGATCACACTCTGGACGAAGGTGCGATGTTCATACAGCGCCAGCAACGCACCGAGGTGATAGGCATCGAGTCTGGGTAGCAGCAGCGTATTGCTGGGACGATTGCCGGGGAACACGCGATGCGGAATCGCCGCCTCCAGCGCCGCCCCTTCAAGACCGGCGGCCTTCAGCTCGGTGCGCACCTCGCCTTCAGACTTCCCACGCATCAGTGCCCAGCCCTGAGCCAGAGCATTGGCCACCAGTTGGCGATGCTGCTGCGGCAGGCCATGGGATGGCTGCACCGGGACGATGAAATCAACCGGATGTACGGTCGGCCCCTGATGCAGCATCTGGAAGAACGCATGCTGTGCATTGGTTCCAACATCGCCCCAAAGCGCCGGTGCTGTCGCGTAGTCCACCACTTCGCCGGCTCGGGTCACACTCTTGCCATTGGACTCCAGATCCAACTGCTGCGCCCAACTCACAAAGCTGCCGAGATTCTGCGTGTAGGCCGCCAGAACCTGGGAACCGCGGCCGATGAAATTGGAATTCCAGATCGCGAGTAGCGCCATCAGCACGGGGAGATTGTGCTCCAAAGGCGCCTTCTGGAAGTGCTCGTCCATGGCATAGGCTCCTGCGAGTAGCTCGCGGAACCGCTGCGGCCCAAGCGCCAGCACGACCGGCAAGCCCACAGCCGACCACAGCGAGTACCGACCGCCGACCCAGTCCCAGAACTCGAACATGTTCTCGGGCGCGATGCCAAAGCGCACGACTTCATCGCGATTGGTCGAAACCGCGACGAAATGACGGGCGATATCAGCCTCATCCGCACTCTGTAGAAACCAGGCCCGCGCCAGACGCGCGTTGCTGAGCGTCTCCAGTGTGCTGAAGCTCTTCGAAGCCACGATCCACAGTGTGGTGGCGGGGTTCAGGCGCTGCAGCAAGCGCTCCAGGGGCGCCGCATCTACATTGGCGATGAAATGCGTGCGCGGGCCATCTGCAAACTCATCGAGCGCTTCGCACACCATGCGCGGCCCCAGATCAGAACCACCGATACCGAGGTTGACGACATCGGTAATGCGGTCTCCCGCACGGCCCCGCCAGCGCCCGTCACGTACGCGCTCGGCAAAATCGAAAACCCGGTCAAGTACCGCGTGCACCTGCGGCACAACGTCCGCGCCATCTACGCTCAGCGAAGCCTCGCGCGGCGCACGCAGCGCAATGTGCAGGGCAGCCCGGTTCTCGGTGGTGTTGATGCGCTCGCCTGCAAGCATGCGCTGACGCCAACCTTCGACATCCTGCTGGCGCGCCAGCCCGAGCAGCAACTCCACCGTGCGGCGAGCCGCGCGCTGCTTGGCATAGTCGAGGTAGATGCCGCAGGCCTCGGCGCTGAAATCCCGTACTCGATGAGGGTCGCCCTCGAACAAATCGAGCATGCTCTCGCCGCGCAGGGCGTGCGCATGGTCCAGCAGCTGGCGCCAGGCTGCACTTTGAGTAAGTTGGGTTGTTATCACGCGCAAAGCCTACCGTTAACGCGGCGCGTACGCGAACCCGGGGGATACGCGGAATGGACGCTCAGCACCAGTGATAATTGAAACTGATGCTGACGCGTTCCTCTGTTCCGAGATTGGCCGGGACCTCATGGCGCAACCAGCTTTCAAACAGGATTACATGCCCCGCCCGAGCCGGGTAGGTCACGTGTGCGGCCTGCGCTGCCTTGCGCCCGTGACGGGGTGGCGCTGCCATCAATCGCGACAGCCGCGGATCCTCGAACCGCAAGCCCGAACATTTCCTGGGAGTACGCAGGTAGTAGGTCCCGCTGATCACCGCCTGCGGGTGCAGGTGGAAGCTATGGGCACAGCCAGGGGGCATCACGTTGACCCAGCAGTCCGTCATCTGCAGCCGTCCGCCCTTGAGATTCCAGTCCAGCGCCTGGGCAAAGGCCTTGGCGTGAACATCAACCTGCTGCCGCAGTTGATCGAAACCTGAGGACATCTGATGCAACCGGTCCAGCGACCCATAGCTGGTATAGCCCAGCGGGTAGCGTGTAGACGACCAGCGCTGCCCGGCAAGATCGTGCTCGCGAATCCGATAGCAGTCGGACAGCAACTCGGCGTTGAACGCCCGCAGGCCTTTGGCCTGCAGGCGATCGCTATAGATCAGCGTCGGAAACCACGCTTCAAGCCGCTTGGCAACCACCGAATCAGCCGTTGGCCGCTGCCTGAACCGGGATCGTATTGGCGGTGCGCACCACGCGATTCAATTCGTCGCAGTAAACCAGTCGCGGTTTGTGAGCCGGAGCCGCGCTCGCCTCCATGCTGCCGTAGGCACAAATGATCACGCGGTCACCCACCCGCGCCTTGTGGGCAGCGGCACCATTCACGGAAATGATGCCCGAGCCGGGCTCAGCGCGAATGGCGTAGGTGGTAAAACGCTCGCCATTGCTGATGTTGTAGATATCAATCTGCTCGAACTCGAGGATATTCGCGAGTTCCAGCAGCTTGGAATCAATGGCACAGGAGCCGTCGTAATCTAGCTCTGCGTGAGTAACGCAGGCGCGGTGCAGCTTGCATTTCAGCATGTGCAGTTGCATGGCGTATGTCCTCTTTGAGGAGTCGAATGCCGGCGGCCCAATAAGACATGCGCACGGCCTTCGTAGGGTCTTCAAAAACGGCGGGCGGCCCAATAAGACATACGCCCGTTTGCGTGTGACCTTCAGGTCACCAGCGGTGAGCCGAAGTTTAGCCGATTTCTGCAGTGCATCAAACCACTGCGCCATCCATCTGCAGATTGTCGATCAGCCGCGTTGTGCCCAAATACGCGGCGCCAAAAATGACGAACGCGGAATCAGTGGGGCCCGGCACTTGCAGCTGCGGGGTCCTCACCTCCAGATACTGCGGGCGAAAACCTTCCGATTCAAGCACTTTCACCTGCTCCGCGCACAATTGCATGTAATCACGCCGCCCGGCCCGCAGACTCGCCGCGACTGCATTCAGTGCGCGGTGCAACGCAGGCGCACGGGCACGTTGCTCGGCGGAGAGATACTGGTTGCGCGAGGACATCGCCAACCCATCCGGCTCGCGCTCGGTAAGCACGCCAACCACCCGCACCGCCTGATGCAGGTCTTCGGCCATGCGCTGGATCAGAAACAACTGCTGGAAATCCTTCTGGCCGAAGACGGCTACATCCGGCTGCACCTGGTTGAACAGAATGTTC
>JBFJKG010000048.1:0-9364 GCA_041635075.1 Solimonas sp. | reverse complement strand
GGCCTATACCAAGGCAGGTGACTTGCAACTGGACGCCAACGGCCAGTTGCGCAATGCCGGCGGCCAGCCGGTGATGTCCGATGGCGGTCTGGTATCGGTGCCGCCGCATGGCAAGCTGCTGGTCGGTAGCGATGGCACCATCTCCATCGTGCCGCTGGGGCAGGGCGCGGAGACGCTCAGCACCATCGCCCGTCTCAAGGTGGTCAGCGCGCGCCCGGACCAACTGGTTCGCGGCACCGACGGCCTGATGCGTGCGAAGCCGGAAGACGCACCGCAGCCGGCATCCGGCAATGTGCTGACGGCGGGCATGCTCGAGTCCAGTAACGTCAACCTGCCGGAGACGATGGTCAACATGATCAGTCTCGCCCGGCAGTTCGAGCTTCAGGTCAAGCTGATGAAGACGGCCGAAGCCAACGCTCAGGCTTCCAGTTCGCTATTGCGCCTGAACGGCTAGCGCAGATACATCCTCAGGTGTCGGACCAGCGGCGCAGCAGCTGGTGGTAGACGCTGGTCAACTGCAGCAGGGCCGGGTGTTCGGCAGTAGCGGTAGTCAATGACTGGATCGAACGATCCAGCGTCAGTAGCAAGTCGCGGTGACCGTCATCCCGCACCAGACTCTGTATCCAGAAGAATGCGGCCAGGCGACAGCCCCGCGTCACCGCCGACACCTGGTGCACACAGCCGGCGGGATAGAGCACCAGATGTCCCGCCGGTAGTTTGACGCTGTGACTGACGCCCTGGTGCTCGATCACCAGTTCGCCACCGTCGTAGTCCGAAGGGTCACTCAGAAACAGCGTTGCCGACAGGTCGGTGCGCAGGCGGGCGTGGGTACCGGGCATGCTCAGCACCGCATTGTCGACGTGGCGGCCATAGTGGGCCTCGCTTTCGTAACGATTGAAACCGGGTGGCAGCACCTTCAGCGGCAACGCTGCTGCGATGAACAGTGGATTACGGCTCAGCGCCTCAAGGATCAGCTTTCCCTGGGTGATGGCAACCGGGGCATTGCTGGGCAGCTGCAGATTGCGCTTGACCTTCAGCGCCTGAGCGCCGGCGCTGACGCGTCCATCGGACCAGTCCGCCTGCATCAAAGCCCGGCGACATTCGCCGATCTGTTCGGCGGTGAGCACGGCGGGAATGGTCAGGGGCATGGCGGCAGCCTGTGGTGGCACGGTCAGCGCCGAGTGTAGCGGCGGAGCGGATACGAACGGTACGGCTGGTCCGGAACTTGTAGTGCCTAGTGGCAAAGACGGGTTTCCGTCGCAGGAGCTAGTGATGAATCAGGCATTGTGGGTAGCAAAGACCGGGCTGGACGCGCAGCAGACGCGGATGGCGGTGGTTTCCAACAATCTGGCCAACGTCAATACGACCGGCTTCAAGCGTGGTCGCGCAGCGTTCGAGGACCTGCTCTACCAGACCGTGCGCCAACCGGGCGCGCAGACTTCTCAACAGACGCAGGCACCCACCGGGCTGATGCTCGGAACCGGCGTGCGCGTTGTCGCCACCGAGAAACTGTTTACTCAGGGCAACCTGCTGCAGACCAACAATCCGCTCGATCTCGCCGTCAACGGGCGGGGCTTCTTCCAGGTGCAGATGCCGGACGGCTCGCTGGCGTACACACGCGACGGCAGCTTCAAGCTCGACGCGCAGGGGCAGATGGTCAACAGCACCGGTTATCTGCTGCAACCTGGCATCAACGTCCCGGAGGGCGCCCAGAGTGTCAGCATCGGCGCAGATGGCATCGTCAGCGTGCAGGTGGCTGGGCAAGCGGCGCCGCAGCAGGTCGGGCAGTTGACGGTCGCCGATTTCATCAACGTCGGTGGCTTGCAGCCGCTGGGCGAGAATCTGTATGCCGAGACCGCGTCCAGCGGCACGCCGCAGACCGGCGCGCCCGGTCAATCCGGACTGGGAGTGCTGGTCCAGGGCTCGCTCGAGTCTTCAAACGTCAACGTGGTGGAAGAACTGGTCAACATGATCGAGACCCAGCGCGCCTATGAGATGAATTCCAAAGCCATCTCCACCACAGACCAGATGCTGGCTTACGTCAGCAACAACCTGTGAACGGATTGCGCACCTTCGCTGCCATCGTGGTGCTCGCGCCCCTCGTTGGCTGCGCAGGTACCCGCGGCATGCCGGCCGAGCACTACGACCTGCCGGTCGAGGCGCAGCTCGCGCCGCAGCCTGCGAGTGCCGGTGCGATCTACGCCTCGGGCCAGGGCCTGTCCCTGTTCGAGGACCAGAAGGCGCGTCGGGTAGGCGATGTGCTTACCGTGCTGCTGGTCGAGTCCACCACCGCGCAGAAGAAGGCCAACACCGCGACCACTCGCGAGACCAGCGTTGCCGTTCCCGGGCCAACATTGTTCGGAATGCCGGTGACCCGGGGTGGGGTCCCGATACTGGATACCGAGTTCGGCGCCGACAGCAGCTTCACCGGCGGCGGCAGCAGCTCCCAGTCCAATGCGCTGTCAGGCACGCTCGGGGTCCTGGTCATACGCGTACTTCCCAATGGCAATCTGGTCGTTCGGGGCGAGAAGCAGCTCACGCTGAATCAGGGCAGCGAAACCGTGTTCGTGGAAGGCATCGTGCGGCCGCAGGACATCCGCGCCGACAACAGCCTGACCTCTGATCGCATTACCAACGCACGCATCAGCTATGCCGGCAAGGGCGCGATGGCGGATGCCAACGCGGCCGGATGGCTCACGCGCTTCTTCAACTCCGTGATCTTTCCATTCTGAGTGCCGACATGCGCAGGTTACTCGCAGCAGTACTGATGGGCCTTGTGGCATTGCCGGCGCAGGCGGATCGCATCAAGGATCTGGCCAGCGTTGCCGGCGTCCGCGGCAATCCGCTGGTTGGCTACGGCCTTGTGGTCGGCCTGGATGGCAGTGGCGACCAGACCACGCAGGCGCCGTTTACCACGCAAAGCCTCAAGGCGATGCTGAGCCAGCTCGGCGTGACCTTGCCGGCGGGCCAGAACCTGCAGCTCAAGAATGTCGCCGCGGTCGCGATCCACGCGGAGCTGCCGGCGTTCGCCAAGACCGGGCAGATGATCGACATCACCGTGTCGTCCATCGGCAATGCCGGTTCCTTGCGCGGCGGATCGCTGCTGATGACACCGCTGAAAGGCGCGGACGGTCAGGTCTACGCGATTGCCCAAGGTAATGTGGTTGTCGGTGGCTTCGGCGTCTCCGGCAAGGACGGATCGCGGGTGGCGGTGAACGTCCCCAGTGCGGGCCGCATTCCCAACGGAGCTACGGTGGAACGCGTGGTTGCGAATGCGTTCGGCGGCAGCGGTGATCTGCAGTTCAACCTGCATACGCCAGATTTCTCGACCGCTGCACACATGGCCAGTGCCATCAACGCGACGCTGGGCGGCACCTATGCACGCGCGCTGGACCCGGTTACGGTCGCCGTGGCGGCGCCTTCGGACAGCAATCAGCGCGTGGCATTCCTCTCGGCGCTGGAGAACATCGACGTGGTGCCCGGTGCCGCGGCTGCACGCGTGGTCATCAATGCGCGTACCGGTACCGTCGTGATCGGCAGTGCGGTCCGGGTACTGCCCGCGGCCGTTACCCACGGCGCGCTGGCAGTGACGATTTCCGAGAAGCCGCAAGTCAGTCAGCCGGAGCCCTTCAGCGAAGGACAGACCGTGGTGGTTCCTCGAACGGAGATCACCGTCTCCCAGGAAGGAAGTGGGCGCATGTTCCTGTTCAACGCGGGCGTCAGCCTCGACGACCTGGTTCGTGCGGTCAATCAGGTCGGCGCCGCGCCAGGTGATCTGGTGGCGATACTTGAGGCTCTGAAAGAGGTCGGCGCACTGCGCGCCGAGCTGGTGATCATCTAGTGAGCAGCATGGGCCGCCCCGATGCAGTGACCGACTTCGGGCAGTTCGCGGGCTTGCGCGCCGAAGCGCGCGCCCACAACCCGGATGCATTGCGCAAGACCGCACAGCAGTTTGAAGCCTTGTTGACGCAGCAGATGCTGAAAAGCATGCGCGCTGCCAGCCTCGGCGATGACGTCATGGGTGGCGAACAGACCGAGTTCTACCGCGACATGTTTGATCAGCAGATGTCGGCGCACCTGGCCAGCGGCAGAGGCCTGGGTATCGCAGACCTCCTGGTGCGGCAGATGCAGGCGCGGGGCAGCGGGGCAGTGGCCGGCGGGCTAGCTGATGGTATCGGGCCGGATCGCGCGATGCCGCTGCCGCAGGCCCCGACTTCAAATCCGGACTTGCCGCGCGCGCTCAGTTCGGCCGTCGCCGCCGTGCCGCCACCGAAGCCGCCGCGGTTCTGGCCGGCGCTGCCGATTGAGAGCGTGGCCGCGGCGCCCGCCGCACCCGAGGTCGCGGCAGCGGTTTCGGCTCGAAACAGCGTTGCTCAGGCCAAGGCGATGATGTCTGGCGTTCATGCCTATCAACGGTTCAGCAGCGATGCCGGTTCAGCGGCGTCGGCAGCGGTATCGCCCACGCGCGGTGCTGCGGGTACACCCACAGTCGGATCAACCCGCATCGCCGATGTGGTCACACCGCCATCGTCGCCAAGCACGGGGCGCATACGCAGTCCCGCCGAGTTCGTGGCCGCGGTCCGTCCGCACGCAGAGGCGGCCGCGGCTGAACTTGGCGTGCCGGCGCGGGTACTGATCGCGCAGGCGGCGCTGGAAACGGGATGGGGTCGCAAGGCCATTCGCCATGATCACGGCGGCAGCAGCTTCAACCTTTTCGGTATCAAGGCCGACAAGCGTTGGCAGGGACCGGATATCGAGCGCATGACCACGGAGTATCAGAGCGGCACCGCCGTTCGCGAAGCGGCCAGCTTCCGCGCCTATGGTTCGGTAGGCGAGTCGTTTGCTGACTACGTGAACTTCCTGAAGTCGAATCCGCGCTATGCCGATGCGCTGCGGCACGGGGGCGACGCGCGCCGCTTTGTCGCCGGACTGCAGAAGGCAGGGTATGCCACCGATCCGGCCTACGCCCAGAAGATTCTGCGCGTTGCCGACGGCCGCACGATGACGGCGGCGCTGAACACACCGCGACTGCAGAGCGTCTGAGATCGCCATGGCCGACATTCTTTCCATCGGGTCCTCTGCGCTGCTGGCCTACAGCCGTGCGCTGAGTACCACCAGTCACAACATCTCCAACGTCAACACGCCGGGCTATTCGCGCCAGCGCGTCGAGCTGGCCACGCCGGCGGGCGCCGGCAGCGGCTCCGGCTTCGTCGGCAGCGGCGTTTCGGTTTCTACCATAGCGCGCCTGACTGACGGCCTGGTCAACACCCGCTTGATGGGCGACGCTTCAGCCTATGCGCGGCTGGATGTCTACGCCGGCTATGCCAGCCGCGTCGACGCCCAGCTTTCGGGGGCTGATACCAATCTGGCGGTTCCATTGCAGAGCTTCTTCGGCGCCGCAAACGCACTGGCCCAGAACCCGACATCGCCGGCGGCGCGTCAGAGTCTGATCGGCAGTGCAGAGACGCTCGCCGCCATGTTCAACGACAGCCAGGCTCAGCTGGACAGCATGGACGCAGAGATTGATGCGCGCGTGCGTGTCGCCGTGGACGATATCAACAGAATTGGCAGCGCGCTGGCACAGCTCAACGAACGCCTTGCGCTTGCGCAGGGTCAGTTTTCCCGTCAGCCTGCAAACGACCTTCTGGATCAGCGTGACCAGCTGCTGCAGGATCTGAGCGAGCGCATCAGCATCAGTACGGTGATGCAAGACGATGGCAGCCTTAATGTCTTCACTGCAGGTGGACAGGCGCTGGTACTCGGTACCAGGGCGACGCCGCTGGCCGTGGCCGGGGACAGCTACGGCAGTGGCCGGCTGGAAGTCACGCAGGGCGGCGCCATAGTCACCTCCCAGCTGGGCGGCGGTACTCTCGGTGGATTGCTGGATGTGCGGCGCGAGGTTCTGGACCCGGCGCGCCGCGAGCTGGGGCGCGTAGCCGCTGGGATTGCTGAAGCCTTCAACGCACAACACGCCCAGGGACTCGACGCCTACGGCGAACTCGGCGGTTTGTTCTTCACTCCGCCTGCCGGCGCGGCGCTGGCCGCCACCAGCAACAGCGGCAGTGCGGGTATCACGCTGGGTTTCGGCGATATCGCGGCGCTGAGCCCGGATGACTACGACCTGAGGCTCCTCGCTAGCGGTTGGCAGCTGACATCGCGCAGCACCGGCAACGTCGTGGCACTCAGCGGCACCGGCAGCAGCGCCGACCCGCTGCGCGGCGCCGGATTAGAGCTGACCGTCAGCGGTAGCGCCGCAGTGGGGGACCGTTTCCTGCTGCAGCCGACAGCTCATGTCGCAGGCCAGATGTCGGTGACAATCAACGATCCGATGCGTGTCGCCGCCGCGTCGCCGCTGCGGGTTACGGCTGCGATCGGCAACACCGGTAGCGCCACCGCGACGACGCCTATGGTGCTGGATGCCAGCTCGGCGAACCTGCTGGACCCCGTCAACATCGAGTTCATCAGCGCCAATACCTATCAGATCAATGGATCCGGCAGCTATGCCTATAGCCCCGGTACGCCGATCGCGGTGAATGGCTGGAGCCTGGGTCTGAGCGGCACCCCGGCAGCCGGCGACCGCTACGCCATCGCGCGTGGTGCCAGCAACAGCGGTGACAACAGCAATGCCCAGGCCTTGGCCGGCATTTCCACGCGAGGCGTCCTGGAGGGCGGCCGCAGTACGCTGGCGCAGGCGCAAACCGCGCTGGTGGCGGACGCCGGCCTGGATGCCCAGCAATCGGCGCTGCGTCGCAATGCCCAGTCCGCAGTGCTTACTCAGGCGCGCAACGAGCGTGAAGCCATCTCTGGCGTCAATCTGGATGAGGAGGCCGCTGACCTGGTGCGCTTCCAGCAGGCTTATCAGGCTGCGGCGCGCGTGATCCAGGTTGCCGACACGCTTTTCCAGACCCTGCTGCAGGCCACCGGGAGGTAGTCATGCGTGTCTCCACCAGCATGCTGCATGCGCAAGGACTGGCTGCGATGCAACGCCAGCAGGTCGCGCTGGCCCGTACTCAGAATCAGCTGGCCTCCAACCAGAAGCTGTTTACCGCGGCAGACGACCCGCTGGCCTTCGCCGCGGCGCAAGGTCTGGACACTCATCTCGCGCAACTGGGTCAGTATCAATCCAACGCCGCGGCGGTGAATCATCGCCTGCTGCTCGAGGAGGACGCACTGGCCGAGGGCGTGGACGTACTGCAGCGCGTGCGCGAGCTGGCGCTGCAGGCCAACAGCGGAGGTCAGTCACCAGAGTCCAGATCCGCGATCGCGCAGGAGATCTACGCCCTGCGTGAGCAGATGCTGGCGCTCGCCAACCGGGACGACGGCCAGGGCCGGTATCTGTTCGCAGGCAGTGCCAGCGCCGATGCGCCGATGTCATGGAGTGGTAGCGCTGCGCTGTACAGCGGTGACCAGCAGGTGCGCAGTGTGCAGATCGGCAGCAGCCGCGTTGTCGCCGAGGGCGACAGCGGAGACGCCGTATTCCTGAACCTGCGTAGCGGCAATGGTCAGTTTGCGGTAGCCGCCGCCGGCAGCAACACGGGTGCCAGCCAGTTGACGACGGCCAAGGTGCACGATGCCGCGCTGTGGGACGGAGGCAGTTATACCGTCAGCTTCGGTGTCGGTGTCTATGAAGTGCGGGACGCAGGCAACAACGTGGTTCAGGCCGGCAGTTACAGCGCGGGAGGCGCGCTGCGCTTCCGCGGTGTCGAGCTGACCCTGTCGGGCGAACCCGCAGCCGGTGATCAGTACGCGGTGAGTCCCAGTCAGCCACAGGATGTGCTGGCGCTGGTCGACAAGCTCGCGCGCCTCGTGGAGCGCCCCCAGAGCGATGCCGCTCAGCGCGGGCAGTGGCAGACCCAGTTGCAGCAGGGCTTGACCGAACTCGAGGCTGCGCAAACGCACTTTTCCAATCTGCGGGCAGGGGTGGGCCTGCGTCTGGCAGCTGCCGAGGGCGCCGCCACTCAGCTCGGTGCCCAGCAACTGCACGCGGAGGAGGCCTTGTCGGGCATTCGCGATCTCGATTACGCCGAGGCGGCATCCCGTATGCAGCAGCAGCTGGCGGCGCTGGAAGCCGCACAGCAAACTTATGTGCGGGTGCAGGGCCTGTCGCTGTTCGACTACCTACGCTGAGCCGCAATGCTGTGCGCCGCGTGAGCCGCAGCGCCCGTCAATACTCGACGGTAATCGTAATGGTGTCGCTGTAGGCTCCGCTGGGCAGGTTCTGCAGCGCCGGCAGGCGTCCATACACGGTGTAGTTGCGATGGGTGGTGGTCAGCCCCAGCAGATAGCCATCGCTGACGGTGCCGGTGCCGCTGCTGCCATTTCCCCAAACGGTGCTGTAGGCGGCGCTGGTGTACAGGTTGTAGTTCAGACGATTGCTGCCCGCGGCCAGCTTGCGGGTGGCATATGTGCCATAGAGTCCCGGCGACAGCTTGATCGTGTAGGACACCAGCAGGCTGATGAGCCCCCCCAGGCTGCACGATACGGTGACGGTTCCGCTGCGATCGATGCTGCCGATTGCAAACGGGTTGTAGCTGCCAAACGGCACCGTCGTCGCGCTGGTGCTGCAGCTTGCAAGGGCGGTAGCGGTTTGCGGCAGCACCGCCGCACACGCCAGCACGCACAGCTTGGGCCAGAGTTTCATGGTGACGGCCTGCAGATCAGCGCCAACGGTGGACGGCTGACGGCGTCGTCGGCGCTCAGTTGAAAATCGACTTCGCAACGGCCGCCGGACCACTTCGCCTGCAGGCGGTGAGGCCCCGGGTCCGCCACCACCAGCGTTTCACCGTCGTAGCCGGTGAACTGGCGATCATCGCTGCCATCGATCAGCACGTCGGCGCCCGGCGGCGGCGCGGTGCCGTCGGCCAGCCTCAGCACCAGCCGTCGGCTGACGCGGGCGTCGGGGACAAAGACGACGCGCACGCCGCCATAACCAGGCAGATCGACGCTTTGATCAAACCGGCTCAGGCGCTGGTCCACGGTGTAGTCTTCCTCGGCAACCGATACCGAGTTGGCCTGGTAAGGGCGTAAGCCCGGGATCAGCAGGGCGCCGCGATCACCGGTATCGCCGGCCAAACGGTGCTCGGTATAGACGCGCACGTTGGAAACTGCCCCGGTCTCGACGACAGCGAACGGCCCGCTCAGCGGACGTGTGACAAAAACATCGCCGCCCAGCCAGGTCACTCCGGTCTGGAGATTGAGCCGCAGGGCGGCGTCGCCTTCGCGATCCTCGGCTTCGGCGCCGAACTGTGCGGCGCTGTTCGCATACGCGGCAGCGGCGGAATAGCGCTCCATGCGACCTTGTTCAACTCCGGCTCTTGCGGACCAGCCGATCGCGTCGGGTGCATTGCGCTGTACCAGCAGTCGC